>JBMFOW010000001.1:0-46582 GCA_049969455.1 bacterium
TCCCAGAGGCTGGATACCCATTCCTGATAAAATAGCCAGTATAACTGCCGCAGCCATAACCGAGCCAATTTGACCACCGGTATTAGCCCCAATAGCATTAAACAGCAAAAAGCTGCGTGGATTAGCTTTTTGTCCTTCACGCTGTACCACTCTGGCTGACATAGGAAAAGCAGAGGTGCCTGCTGCACCCAGCAAAGGATTTATTTTCCCTTTGGTTACCCAGTACATAAATTTACCTATTAACACACCAGTGACAGTATCAAGTGAAATAGCAATCAATCCTAAAATAAAGACCATTATCGTTTGCCATCGAAGAAAATTCCCACCAAGCATAGAAGCCCCGATACAAAGTCCCAGGAAAAGGGTAACTACATTGGTAATTGTGTTCTCTGATACATCAGTTAATCTCTGGACCACCCCTGACTCTTTAATAAAATTGCCCAGCATCAGCATACCCATTAGTGGAGCACCCATTGGTGCTATAAGAATTGTTATTATTCCAGCGACAACCGGAAATAATATTTTGACAGTTTTAGAAACCTTTTTTTCACCGTAAGGCATCAGGGTGGCGCGTTCCTTTTTAGTAGTCAAAGCTCTCATTATCGGAGGTTGAATAATCGGTACCAGTGACATATATGAATATGCTGCAATAGAAACCGCGGGAAGCAAATCACGAGCATATTTTGATGTAACATAAATAGACGTTGGCCCATCACAGGCACCTATAATAGCAATAGAAACTGCATGCTGTATGGGAAAACCTATCGCCAGCGCCAGTAACAATGTTAAAAATATACCAAACTGCCCTGCAGCACCAAAAATCAATACCGACGGATTGGCTAATAAAGGACCAAAATCAATCATTGCACCTAAACCGATAAATAGAAGTGATGGAAACAGCTCAGTTAGAATGCCTGCCTTATATAGCAGACTAACGACACCTCCTTCATCACCCGCCGACATTCCCGCCAGTGGTAAATTGCCAAGCAAAATTCCAAAACCTATTGGTATCAATAATAGTGGCTCTATCTTTCTAAAGGCACCAAGATACAATAACACGCACCCGACCAGGATCATAATGACAGCCTGCCAGGTTATATTGGCAAATCCCTGAGCCAAACTTGTTAGTGCAGTTATAATTGTGTCCATTAATTAACCCCACGAATAATAAATATAAACTATTTTTTATTTTTATTATTCTTTTATTTATTTGCTTAACCTTCTTTTATTAATTTTAATTTTATTTTATTAAACCTAAAAACAAAAAATTCAATAAAAAAAAATAAGGAGCATAAAAATTATGCTCCCTTCTTAATTATTAAATTAAAAATTTATTAAATTAATTTTAATTTTGATTATCTTTATTTTGTGTTTTTTTTCTCCATTTGAGATATAGAATGATAAATAGCACCAACTACTCCACCTATTACTCCTCCTATAGCAGCTCCAAGAGCTAATCCTTTCATAGCCATTCCTGCTACATCTACACCATGTTCGAACTCAACTTGTGGTACTTGGTAAGTATCTATAACTTTATAATCAATTTGAGGGTAAAACTTAACCCAATACCCTCTAACTTCTTCTACACAATGCTCATGTACAGTACCATCCGCATGCTCATGTGGATAACAATCTGTATCATAATCTGCTATAACATTTTGATTATATCCATTAAAAACTGGTTCTTTAACTTCATAAGTATTATAATATACAATAGGCTTTCCATGATCTGTAAATGTTTTAGTAACTTCCTTATAAACCACTTTACCAGTTTCGTCCTTAACAGGTACTTTTTCATATATAGGATCAGTAGGAGTTAGATCTACTTTATTACCAAACCAGCCCCAAACCACGTTCTAATATATTGATCATGAGGTATTTTATCTATTTCTTTTGTTTCATATATAGGTTCCTTATAAGTCAAAGTTACGCTCTCAACAGGTACTTTTTTAATTTCATTATCAGCTTGGTTAAGTCCATAATAAAAACTCCAATAGCACCAACACCTACTCCTATAGCAGCACCTGTTAATATTGTTTCTCCTTTCTTAGTCTTATCCTCATTAGCTTTAAATAAGTTATTTTTTATTCCTAACATTTTAATCACCCCCATCTTTTATTACTTTTTTATATATTAGAAATTATAAAATAAATCATTAAAAGCATTTATTAAAAATATATTAAAAATTAAGTAAATTTAAAATAATAATTAATTTCTAAAATTTAAAAAAGGAATAAAGTTAAAAATGTTAAAGAATATATTAACATATAAAACAAGAATAAATATCTCGTTATTAATATAATATGAAAAAAATTATTAATATAATTAAAAGTACGATTCTAATATTGATATTTTTTATTTTATTAATAGAATTTTGCTTTGGAGATATATATATAAAATATCTTGGGCATTCTTGTTTTTATATTAATTTTAAAGACAATAACAATCAAAATATAATGTCAATTTTGATAGACCCATATTCATATGAATTATCATACCCTTATCTAAAAGATTTTGAAAAAACTAATGAATTTAAAAATTTAAATTATATAATAAGTAGCCATACTCATTTTGATCATTTTAATGAAAATATTTTTAAATTACTAAAAAGTAAATATATAAAAGGAGCAGATGATAACAATTGGTACCCCTTTTATTTAGAAAATAATAAAATAAAAATATATAATTTTGGTATATATCATGATGAAAACTTAGGTAAAGACAGAGGTAAAAATAGTATTACAGTTATCGAATCTAATTTAAATAATGAAAAATTTAAATTAGTACATTTAGGAGATATAGGTCATCTTTTAAATGAAAATACTAATTACATTAATAAAAAAAATTTTAATATAAACGAAATTAAAAACTGTGATATACTATTTATACCAGTTGGCGGATATTTTACGATTGATATAAATAAAATAAATGAATTAATAGGTTTCATAAATCCAAAATCAATAATTCCTATGCATTATAAGAATAAATATATTCCAGATTTTCCAATATCAAATTTAAATGATTTCTTTAATAACCCTAAAATAAAAGAAAAACTAAAAGGATTTAAAATAGTTGAATCCCAAAATTCAATAACTATAAAAAATAAAATAACTCAAAAACAAGTAATAATATTTAAAATATATTAGTAAAAATATGAAAAAACAAGAAAATCTTAAAGAAAATTTTAAAAAATTAATTTTAATAGAATCTAAAAATTATATAGATTCTTTAATAAAAAATAGAAGAGATTTACATAAAATTCCAGAATTAGGTTTCCAAGAATTTAAAACTTCAAAATATATATATAACGAAATAAAAGACTATGTAGATGAGATATATAACTTAGCTACAACAGGAATAGTAGCTTATATATATTCAAATCCTAAAAGTAATAAAACTTTACTATTACGTGCAGATATAGATGCACTACCTATAAAAGAAGAAAACGAAATAGAATATAAATCAGAACATGAAGGATTAATGCATGCTTGTGGACATGATGCTCATTCTTCTATCTTAATAAATACTATTAAATATTTTTCAAAAAACAAAGATAAATTAAAAATAAACTTAAAATTTATGTTTCAACCTGGAGAAGAGGGTTATGCTGGTGCCAAAAAAATGATAGAAGAAGGAATTTTAAAAGATGTAGATTATTCAGTAGCTTTACATGTTTGGAATGATTTAGAATTAGGTAAAGTAGCAATAAATAAAGGTCCATCTATGGCTTCATCCGATAGCTTTGAAATAGAATTAATAGGAAAAGGGGGACATGCAGCTATACCTTATCAAACTAATGACCCCATCTTATTAGCAATAAATTTTATAAACTATTGCTATACTTACTTTCCAAGATCTTTTAATAATGAACATATTTTAAGTTTTACATATATCAATGCAGGAACTGCTAATAATATAATTCCCGATAAACTAACAATAAAGGGAACTATTAGAACATTTGATGAAAATATTAGAATAAATGTAGCTTCTAAATTAGAAAGAATTTTAAAAACTTTTTGTAATTTAAGTAATATAGATTACATATTAAAGTATAATTTAGGTTATCCAGTTTTAATAAATGATTCATTTTTATATGAAATAGCTTATAAAGCCTTACAAAAAATGGAAGTAAAAATAGAGAAATTTAAATCTATGGGATCAGAAGATATGGCATATATTTTCCAAAAGGTACCAGGAATTTATGTAGCAATAGGATCAAAAGATGAATTTAATAATGCACCACATCATAATCCTAAATTCAATATTAATGAAAACTCCATGCTAATAGGGATGCAATTCTTTATTAATTTTGTATACCTACTTCAAGAAAATATAAAATAAAATAAAATAAAATAAATTAAATTAAATTAAATTAAATTAAAGCTAAGATAGTTTTTTTTTTAACTATAATTTTAAAAATCTACTTAAATATTGATTAACATCAAATTTTTGAGCTAAATACTTAGAGCTCATATATCTTATTTTACCGAATATTTTTCTTTCTATAAAAGGTCTATCAAAATTGCCAAAACACCAAGAGATTCCAGCATAACCATTAGGATCTCTACCATCCAAAAGATACTTATCATTTAAATAGCAAGCTATATCAAAAGCTTGTTTAGGATGCTCAGTCCATTCAATTATTTTTTTAGCCCAATACATCCTCATATAATTATGCATCTTACCAGTAATTAAAAGTTCCTTACAAGCAGCATTCCAATACTCATCATGTGTTTTACCTTGTTCTAATTCCTCTAAAGTATAGATATATTCCCTTTTATCTGATAAATGATCTTCTAAGGTTTTTCTTGCCCATAAAGGAATTCCTTCATACTGATTATACAATGGATTATAATAAACATAGTTTCTAGCAAGTTCCCTCCAAACTATAATTTCATTGAAAAAAGATTTTACATTCTCATCTTCTTTATTATAATACTTAAGAATTTCAATAACAATCTTTAAAGGTGATATCTGTCCAAAATGTAAATAAGGACTTAAATTAGAAGTATAGTCCAATATAGGATTAGATCTATTATCTTTATAAAAAGGAAGTTTTCTTTCTATAAATTCTTTCAGTAATTTATTAGCTATATCGCTACCCCCTTGATAATACTTTTCAACAGTAGAAACTGACTTATCTATATTTAAAATATTTAAATATTCTTGAACTTCATTAAAATCAATAACATTATCCAAATATACATCTAAATCATTATTTTTTATTATAGGTTCAAGATGTTTAACTTCTAATAAAAAATAATCAAAAATTTTTTCTATTTTATTTCTAAAAATAAAAGCATAAGGAATACTTTTATTAAAGATAAATTGTACAGGAAAAATAACATCAGATTCTACTTCATAAACGCAAACCTCAACAAAATTAGCTACCTTATTTCTCCATAGTCTTTGAGTTTTTAAATAATTTTTATCTAACACAACCAAACAAGCTTCTTTACTCAACTTTATACATCCATTTACATAATCATCTTTAATAATAAAAAAATTTATATCCCTATTTCTTAAATCTTTTTTCAATTTTATTAATCCTTCAATAATGAATCTATAATATCTTTGATTAGAAAATTTATATTTATCCGTTAGGAAAAAAACGACTAAAACAGGTTTTTTATAATAATTAGCTTTATAAATAGAGAATTCTAATGCATGATTAAATTCTTGCCTTTGAGAAGCTTCCATACAATAAAGTACATATTTACCTTTTGAATTTTCTTCTTTTTTATTTAACTTTAAAACTCTGTTTTCAAATATTTTTTCAATACTCATAAAATTTATATTTTCTTTAAACTATTGCTTAAAATAACTAAAAAATCTTCATTTACTTTCTGAGAATTTATTTTTTCGTATAAAGATTTCAAATTAGGTTCTAATTTTTGATAAATTTTTTGACTACTGCTAAAAGCTATATCAATAGCCCAAATATATTTTTCTAAATTATTAGAAGGCAATATATTTAAATTCAAATCCTTTACTATCAGATCATTAATGCTAACATTATCTATAAAAATATAAATAGAACTTCTAAAAATAATTATTATAAAATTTTGAAATTTATTCAATAAATCTATAGTTTCTATTATTTTATCTTTAATAAAGTAAAAGTTATCTAAATCATTTTTGTAGTAAATAAAATTTATATCATTTTCTTGATTTAGAGTAAATCCAGCATCTTTAAATAAAATAACATCAAAATCAATATCATAAAAATAAGAAGATATTAAACTTATTTTATGTTCAATTTCGTTTTTATTATATAAATCTTTGTTTAAAGAGAAATCATTATCACTAAAAACTATTTCTGATTTATCAATTATATAAGAATTATTTTTCTCAATAGGAATTTCCATAATTTCTAATGATTTTTTAGATAATTTTAAATTATTTAAATCTAATTTATAATTTAAATTAGAATTTATATTTGGATATTTAAAAATAATAATAGGCTTGTAATTTAAGTACTTAAATGAATCAAATAAAATAGCTATACCATTAAAAAATATTTCACTTCTTTTATCATTAGTAAAAATAATATCTAAGATTGAAATAAAAGAATGCTTCTTTAAGCTTAATGGATTAAAATCTAAAGTAATTGCTTTTTTCATTATATATCTAAAAGAATCTTGATTTATATAATTTTTAAAATTATAAAAAATAAAATCATTAACAAATTTAAAAATAAAATTATTCTTAGTAATAAAATTAAATTCAGGCATATTAGAATCTAAATAAAAATCATAAATATAATTTAAATTTATTTTTAAATCTTTTTGATGAGCTAAGTTGAAAATATTTTTAAAAAAATTAGTAATAGCATCATTAATTTTTTTAACAAAAATAAACCAAAAAATTATAACCAAAATAATAGAAATTATAAGTTTTATATTAAAACTAATAAAAGATAAAATCAAAAATATAACAGAAAATAATATAAAAATAAAAACCCAAAAAGAAAAAGAAATATTTTCACTATTATAATTAATTATAAAAACAATTACAGAAAATAAAATCAAAAAGGTTATTATTTTTAATTCATTATTAATAAAAGAAATAGATAAAAGAAGTATTATAGATAAAGAAAAAATTAAAGATAAATTAAATAAAAAATATAATTGATTTTTAAAATTTTTTTTAGTATCATCTATAATAGATATTACTTTATTTTTTAAATCAAACATAATTATATTAAGCTTAGAATATTCGAAACAAACTTAACTAATTTAACTATTTTGATTAATTTACTTTATTATTTCGTTAAATATTTTAAAATCATAAACTTTATAATTTTTATCATCTATAAACAATAAAACTGCACAAAAAATATAAGGTTTAGATTTTTCAGGCTCAAATTTATTATACAATCCAGTATCTAATTTCTCCATTATTTTTTGTATTTTAAAACCAATAATAGAATTATAAGCTCCACACATACCTATATCACTTATATAAAAAGTACCACCTGGCAAAATCTTATAATCATTAGTTTGTACATGTGTATGAGTACCAATAAACGCAGTAATCTTACCATCTAAGTAATAAGCGATAGACATTTTCTCAGCAGTAGCTTCACCATGAAAATCCATTATTATTATCTTATATTTATCAAAGAAACCCTCGTTTAATAACTGCTTAATATTAATAATAGGAGAAATTGGGGTATCTAAAAAAGTTCTACCCTGAATATTAATAACTGCTAAAATATTGTTAGTATATATCCCTTTACCTGGTAAAAAAGGGAAAAAATTTATAGGTCTTATAATGTTATCATTATTAATAATTTCTAAAACTTCTTTATTATCCCAAGTATGATTACCCATAGTAAATAAATCTATACCAGCTTCAATTAATTCTTTATAAACTTTTTTAGTAATTCCAAAACCTCCTGCACTATTCTCTGCATTCGCTATTATAAAATCCACTTTATACTCATTTTTAATTTTTGGTATCATTAATTTCACTACTTCCCTACCAGCAGAAGATACTATATCACCTATAAATAATATATTCATAATTAACTTCCTTTCTATTAAAATTTTTTTTAAAATTTTATTTTAAATTTTTTATTGTTAAAAGAAAATATTAAACATTAGTTTGAATATTAGCAGTTATTATCTGAATATTCTTAACCTGATAATTGTGAGCTATTTCTGCATAAGAAATAACAAAAATTTGCCCGAAATTTCTTTCTATTATCTTTCTAAAATGTCTTCTAACAGTAGGAGAAGTTATAATAATAGGTTGATAACCATTATTAGAAGCATACCTTAAAAACTCAGCAACAGACATTAATAAACTTTGACTAATATTAGGATCTAATACAGGAAAAGTTCCGAATTCTGTTTTTTGAAGATTTTGTAAAATAACTTGTTCTACAGAAGGATCTAAAGCTGCACCATATATAACATTATCTTTAGCTAACATATCAGAAATAGCAGGAGCTAACGCTATCCTAACATATTCTGTTAATTCATAAATATCTTTAGTATATCTTACCGCATCTGCTAAAGATTCTATTATTGTAACTAAATCTCTAACAGGAATCTTTTCTCTTAATAAATTTTGTAAAACCTTTTGAACTTCACCAATAGAAATAAGCTCAGGAATAACATCTTTTACAACAGCAGGATGAGTTTTCTTTAAGTTTTCTATTAATAAACTAGTTTCTTGTCTTCCTAAAACTTCTGCTGCATTATTTTTAATAACTTCAGTTAAATGAGAAGCAATAACAGAAACAGGATCAAATAACATACATCCTAATTTTTCTGCTTGTGGCTTTTCCGCTGGCTCTATCCAAACTCCAGGTAACCCATAAGCAGGATCTACTGTGGTTATACCATTTAGTTGCTTTATAACATTTTCTGGACCTATAGCCAAAAATTTATTTATATGAGCTTCCCCTTGACCTACTTTAACTCCCTTTATTTTAATAACATACATCGTAGGTTTTAAATCCATATTGTCTTTAACTTGTACTCCAGGCATAATTATCCCTACTTCTTTTGCTATAGCAATTCTAACAGATGGGATTCTTTCAAGTAATTTTTTACCTTGTGCTTCATCAACTAAACCTAACAACATTCTACCAAGCTCTAAAGATAAAGTCTCTACAGTAGTATAAACCATAGCAGTTTCAGGTTTTCTTTGTTCTTCTTTCCTTTGTTCCTTTTGGATTTCTTGCTTTTGTACTTCTACCTCAACTTGCTTATTTTCAGCTTTAGTTGATAAATAGTAAAATAAAGCAGCAAAACCTAATAAGAAATGCCAAGGTAATCCCATTCCAAATAAAGACATTAAAGCTAAAAATGCGGAAGCACCTGCTGCTATTTTTAAAGCTTTAGGTTGTCCAGTTAGTTGTGAAATAACATCTTCCCCTAAGTTAGACTCAGAAGCAGCACGAGAAACTATTATACCCATAGCAGTTGATACTAAAAATGAAGGTAATATAGAAACTAATCCGTTACCAACAGTTAATATAGTATATGTTTGTAAGATATCAACTATTCCTTTAAATTCATTTCTGAAATAAGTAAATCCCATAACGATACCACCAATTATACTAATAGCTAGTATTATAATATTAGCAATAGTATCACCTTTAACGAATTTACCTACACCATCCATAGCACCATAGAAATCAGTTTCTCTTTCTATATCTCTTCTTCTTTTTTTAGCTTCGTCAGGAGTAATCAATCCTGCATGTAACTCTCCATCAATAGCCATTTGTTTACCTGGCATAGCATCTAAGGTAAATCTTGCAGCAACTTGAGCTATTCTTTCAGCACCCTGAGTTATTACTATAAATTGTACCACTACTATCATTAAAAACAGAACAAAACCAATCACTAAATTACCTCCAGCAACAAATTTTGCAAAAGTAGGAATAACATGCCCAGCCCCTATAGGTTCTCCACTAACAGGATCTTTAATATGTCCTCTTGCTAAAATTAATCTAGTAGCAGCTATATTAAGTCCTAACCTAAATATAGTTTCAACCAATACAATAGTAGGAAAAACTGCAAAATCCAATGGACTTTTTACATAAACTGACATCAATATAATTAATATAGCTACTATTAAATCAGTTATTAATAGCATATCCAAAAGCCATTCAGGTAATTCTACTATTATTAATAAAACTGCTAATAATATAGCAATAGGAATAAATAAATCCAAAGGTACCCTTTGATTACCTATCATCACTGCTTGATTAGAACCTATCATAATTTTCCTCCATTATAATTTAAAAAGTAAATTTTTAATTTATAAATCTTTAACTTAGCAGCTTTTTTTTCTTTTTCATTTTATAAACAAAAGCTAGTACTTCAGCAGTAGCTTGATATAATTCAGGTGGAATAAAATCATCAACTTTACATTTTTGATATAATAATTGAGCTAATTCTATATTTTCAACAATAGGTATATCATTTTTTTCTGCTTCTTTTTTAATAAGTTCTGCAAAATATCTTTCACCTTTGGCAACAACTTTAGGTGCTTTCATTACTCCATGTTCATATTTAATAGCAACTGCGTAATGTACAGGATTAGTAACAACAGCTGAAGCTTCAGCTACCCTACTTATTCCTCCTCCCATAGCTAACTGCCTAGCCATTTGTCTTCTCTTACCCTTAATATGAGGGTCTCCTTCTTGTTCTTTATATTCATCTTTTAATTCTTTAAAAGACATTCTCATATCCTTCATAAAGAAAGCACGTTGAACATAAAAATCAAAAGCAGCAAGAACAATAAAAGCTCCAATAACTTGCCATACTAGTTTCTCTATTATTTTCCTAGCTTCAATTAATAAAGGTATAAAATCTACTCCTCTTGGAAAGTTTATAAAAAATAACATAGAAGATTTTATTGTTAAATATACTAAGTACCCTATTAACCCTATTTTTAAAATATTTTTAAATAACTCAACAACAGTTTTTTTAGAAAATATTTTTTTAAATCCACTAACAGGATTAATTTTATCAAATTTAGGAGATAAGGGCTCAAAGGTAAATAAGAATCCAATTTGAGCAAGATTCCCTATCAATCCTGCAATAAAAGCTACAACTAATATTGGTAATAATACTAATAAGAAAGTAGTAAGTGCTTTATAAAGTAAAGATGCAGCAAAAATTATAACATTATCAGTATTAGCTGCATTTAGAAATAAATCAGGTTTATAAATATCTACACTAAAGTTTCTAATATTAAGAGCCATCATCTTTGATACTGAAAATAAAGTTGCAAAAACTAATAACATAGATACAAACATAACAACATCTTGACTTTTTAATACTTGACCTTTTTTACGGGCTTCTTGTAATTTATGCTCTGTTGGCTCTTCCGTTTTATCAGCGTCATCTGACATACCTTTACATCCCTCCTAAAAATAATAAAATAATTTAAATAATAAACAAAATACCCTTTTTATTTAATTATAATATTTTTTTTGAATTTCCTCTTAGGAATTCATAAAAAATTTACAATTTTTTTACAAACTAAATATATTTAATTAAAATTAATTAAAATCAATAAAAAACTTAGCTTTTAGAAATTTATTATTTAGATACCAATAATTCTTTTAAATCAATAAAAGAATTAAAATCCATAATAAGAGGTTTAGAATTAGTTTGTTTTTCTATTAATTCTTTAAATTCATTAACATTGACTTTAATTAAATCAAAGGTATTATAGTGCATAGGGATAACGTATTTAGGTTCAATCATTTTAGTAGCTAAAACTGCTTCTTCTATATCCATAGTAAAATATCCACCAATAGGTAACATTGCAATATCTATATTATAATTTTTAAGTAATTGCATTTCAACAGTTAAACAAGTATCACCAGCATGATAAAAAGTAAATCCATTAAAATTAATAACAATACCAGTAGCAACACCAGCATAAGTACCTTCAGGAGTAGAGGAACCATGAAAAGCAGGGACAAATTTAATATATCCCCAATTAAATTTTATTTTCCCTCCCATATATGCTCCATTAGCTTTAGCACCTTTAGATGCTAAATAATTAGCTAATTCAAAATTAGCAAAAACTTGAGCATTATATTTTTTAGATAATTCTACTACATCTGCTATATGATCAAAATGTCCATGAGTAACTAAAATAAGATCAATATTTAAATTTAATTCCTTAGCTAAAGGATTACCATTAAAAAATGGATCTATTAAAATAGTATAATTATTATCATTAATAGCAAAAGTAGAGTGAGCAACATAATATAATTTCATAATTAGTACCTCCTTATACTTTATTTTTTATTTTTTAAATAAATTATCATCTAAAGGTATATTTAGTTTATAATTATAAAAATTAGAAACTAAAGAAGCTTGTACTTTTGGAAAATCAAAATAAACTTCTTGATAAATTGGTAAATAATATTTATCTATTTTAGAATATTTTTGATCAATGGTAATCTTACCACCATCTTTATAATAAATAATTGATTTAGGAATAGTATAATTAAAAAAATCAACAAACATTAATACATTTTTAATAGCTCTACTTTTTATAGGTTCCATATATAGAACATAAACCTTAGTATTTGCATAATTTCTTACAGAAATAACTTTAGATTTATATTTTTCTTTATATATTTTAGAAACCATACCAGGAACAGAAGTTTGAGTAAAAGATAGTCTATATTTTTCCTGTACATCTTCTGGTAAATCTTTAAGCTTTAAGTATAATTTATCAGGTTCCTTATAATACACTTCACCATTAAAATTAAAACTTAATCCAAAATTAATAACATTTGCATTTATTTTTATATCAGCTTTATAAGAATTAAGCCCATATACACTAAGAGACATTCTATCCAAAATTTCATTAGCATTAATATAAACAGATTCTCCTAAAACATTTTTAAAATTCAAAAAGATAATTTCAATTAAAATTAATATAAAAAATAATATAAATAACCAGCTATATTTATTTTTATTTTTAGTTTTATTTTCAGTTTTATAGATTTTCAAGTTTAACTTACCTCCTTAATTAAATTATGATTTTTCTTTAGTATGTTTATATAAATTAGGAGTTTCTTTAATAGGTGGATTTTCAGTTAATTCTTTTACTTTTTTTACAACATAATAGGATTCAGTAAAAGGATGTGGTATAATTCTTTCATGAAAGAAATCTTTTCTTAGAGGGAAACCTTGCCATTCATCAGGCATTAATATTCTCTTTAAAGGTTTGTTTAATGGCCTATTTTTAAAAATTATTCCAAAGAAATCATAGGTTTCCCTTTCATGCCAATCAGCTGTATAAAATATATCAGCTATACTATCAATATTAAGATCATCTCTATCTAAAACAACAATGATCCTTATCCTCTTAGTATATTGATTATTTAAAATCAAATTATCATTAACTTTATATTCAGAATATTCTAAAGCTAATTCATCTAAATTAGATTTAATGGGAATAGAAGTAAATTCATAAACAACATGCATTAAATTATCTAATGGATAATCTATAGCTGTTATGTAATTAAGATAATTAAAATTTAGTTCATTTTTTAAAAATAAAACAAAATCTTTTAATATATCTCTATTTTTCAGTATAATAATAGGATAAACCCTAGATAACCAATCGTAAGTTCCATAAGGAACTACTACATCCTCTTTAAATTTTTCTTCTATTTTTTTAGTTAAATCAATTTTAATTTTTTCTAATATTTCTATCCTATTATCAAATAATTTATTTCTTAAATCTTCTTTTTCTTTATGGTTTTTATCTTTTAGTTCCCATAAAAACATTTACTAAACCCCCTTATATTTTATAGAATGAAAAATTTAATCATTTATTAAAGGTACTTTTTTAATATATTCATAAAAATCAAAATCAGTATTTACTTCTATTTCTTTATCTCTTAAATTTGTCAAAATAAAAGAAGCTAAAATATTAAATAAATAAATTAAATTGGGATTATTTTTTAATTTTTCATTTAAAAATTCAAAAACAAATTTAATTTTTTCCGGATATTTCATAATAAAATTTGTAATATTACTAAAAATATAAACATAATTTCCCAAAACTAAATTAACAAAAAATAAAACTTCAAGATCAGGTAAATCCATTAGATTATATTTATTTAAAAGAATAATTTCTTTAGCCATTTTCTTTATATTTTCAAAATCATTATAAAATATTAGAAATTTCATAATCAAAATAGATAAATTCTTATCTAAAAGAATATCATTAAAAAGATTATTAAAAAAGTAGTATATTAATTCTTTATATTCAATCAAATCGGTTTTATTTAATAAACTTTCAAGTATATTTAAGACTTTATTTTTAATAATTGATAAATCTAAGATTTTATAATTATTTACAATAATTTTAGATACTAATTCGCTTGATTTTGAATTCAATATACAATTATTAAGTAATATTTTTTGTTCTTCAGGATTTAAAAACACCAATGATTCCTTAATTAAAGTATAACTTATTTCTATATTATTAAACTTATTTAAATTAGTAATAATATTTTTTGATAATTCATAAATATCTAATAATTCTTTAGATTTAGCTAATTCTAAAGTAACAATATAATCTTTAATTATATCTGTTTTATTTTTATCATCAATATTATCAAAATTTTCAAATATCTTAGAATAGATTTTTAAAATTAATGATAAATTTTTTTTATCTTCTACTAAAAGTTTTATAGAAGGTAAAATTTCAATTATTTTAGAAATAATTTTAGATAAACTATCAGCTTTGGTAATAGCCTTATCAATAATACCTAAAGCCTCAGCCCAAATAACATTAAATTCATTTTGTATTAATAAATTAGCTAATATTTCAATTATTTTTTCTATCTTATCTTTCTTATTTAACAAAACACTATATTTATCTACTATCCATACAACTTTATAATACTTTATTGCTTTAGATAAAAGATATTCCAATTCATCTAACTTAGAATTCTCTTCTAAAAAATTAGTCAACTTTTTAACATAATATATACCCCCATTAATTTTAGATAATCTTCCCAAAAATAAATCAATTAACTTCTCAAAAATTATATTACTTGAATTACTTTTTACAAAATATTTTATAAAATCAAATAGTTTATCATAATTCTCTTCTTGCTTAAAAACTAATTCAATATAAGTATTTAAGTCTTCTCTTTTTATTGTACCTTCTAGATTATTTTTAAATAAAAATAATAAATAATCATATAACAATTCAATATCTTTACTGAAATTAGATAAATAATTTAAAACAGCTTCGTTTATTTTTAGCAAGACTTCTTTATCTAAGTTAGCTTGATTTAATAAAACTAATAAATATAATTTTACAAAAGGATTTTTTTTATTTATTTGATCATTAATAATTTCTAAAACTTTAATAGGATTTGTTGAAAATAAAATATTTATATTTATTTCATCTATTATATCCTTCTCTTTTATATCTTTTTCTTTTAAATTATTTAATTTATTATCCATAGTTTTCATGAAACTATTTTGAGACACAAGACTTTGGGTAAGTTTAGATGTTATCCAAAATCCCCCCTTATAACTACAAATGTATAGCCTATATCAATATAATCACTCATTTACTATAAAAATTCAAACATTAAGATAAGATTTCAAAATAAAGAATGCAGATAATCCATCAATTCTACTTTTTAATCTACTTTTATTATTTTCCTTATTTTTTAAATTAATATAATTAACTAACTGATTAGCTAGAAATGTAGTATATTCTTCTTCAATATAATCAATATCAATTGAGATATTATTTTTCTTTAAAAACTCAAATAATTTTTTAGAAAAATTAAGTATTTCATTAAAAATAGGGGCTTCTTGATAAGTTTTAGTAAAAACTGGTTTTCCTATAACTATTTTCTTTATATCATATCTTAAAATGATTTCCTTGATTTTATCAAAAATAAGAGAGTCATTAGAAAAAGTACCTATAACTGTTATATTTTTTGAAATAATATTAGCAATAGCTAAACCTATTTTTTTTTTACCCCAATCTATACCTAAAATTCTCATATTTATTTTTTTATATTTTAGATTTTATTTTTTCTTGGTACCAATTCTATTAGGTCTAGGGCCTTTTCTAGTTCTAGCATTAGTTCTTGTTCTTTGACCTCTTACAGGTAATCCTTTTTGATGCCTAATTCCTCTATAACATCTAATTTCAATTAATCTTCTTATATTTTGATTTATCTCTCTTCTTAAATCTCCTTCAACAACATAATTATTATCAATAAATTGCTGTATTTTAGAAACTTCTTCAGGAGTTAAATCTTTAGCTTTTTTATAAGGATCTATATTACAAGCTTTTAATATCTCCATTGCTCTTGTTTTACCTATACCATAAATATATCTTAAAGAAATCCAAAGTTGTTTATTTTCAGGTATATTAACACCAGATATACGAGGCATAATCTAAACTCCTCCTTTAACCTTGTACTTGTTTATGTTTTTTATTTTTACAAATAACTCTGATCTTTCCTTTCCTTTTTATAACTTTACAATAAGCACAGATTTTTTTTACACTAGCCCTTACTTTCATAATTAAAACCCCTCCTATAAACAAAAAACTATTGATATTTTATTATTTACCTTTAGCTCCTTTCTTACTTTCCTTTAAAACTAATTCTTCATCAGCATACCTAACACCTTTTCCTTTATAAGAATCTGGTTTTCTAAAATTTCTTATATTAGCAGCTACTTGACCTACTAATTCTTTATCCAATCCTTCTACAACTACCTTCTGATTACCTTCTACTTTTAATAAAATACCTTCAGGAGGATAATAAATAACAGGATGAGAATAACCAACTAATAACTCTATTCCTTTATCCTTTTGATTAACTTTCCATCCTAAACCAACAACTAATAATTCCTTCTTAAATCCTTCATTAACACCTTTTACCATAGAATTAATAATACTCCAAGCAGTTCCTAACATTTTATTAACAAATCTATCAACCTTCTTGTTAGGTATATTATCTTGCTTCTTAGAAATAAATATATTATTATCTTTAAGATCTATTTTAATATAATTTAAATTTAATTTTTTAGAAACTTTGCCTTTAGGACCACTAACAATAACTTCATTTTCCTTTACTTCTATAGTAGTATTTTTAGGTAAAATAATAGGTTTTTTTATAAGCTTAGACATAATACTACCCCCTTAATATTATTAATAAATATAACCAATAACTTCTCCTCCTACTTTTTCTTTGTAAGCATCTTTATGAGACATAACACCTTTAGAAGTAGAAATAATAGTAATACCTATTCCTTTAAAAACTTGTGGTATATTATCATAAGGAGCATAAATCCTCCTACCTGGCTTACTTATTCTTATCAATTCATTAATAACACTCTTACCTTTATAATACTTTAAATAAACAACAAAATCATACATATAATCATTAATAGGTTCTATTTTATAATCTAATATAATACCTTCTTTTTTAAGAACATCTAATATCTTCTTTTTAAAATTAGATCCAGGAATTTTAACAGATTCTTTTTTTCTAGTAATAGCATTTTTAATTCTAGCAAACATATCAGCAATTGGATCAGTAATCATAATAAATAACCCCCTTACCAACTTGCTTTTTTAACACCAGGTAATAATCCATTATACGCCATTTTTCTAAGACACATCCTACAAATTCCAAAAAATCTAAAGTATCCCCTAGGCCTACCACAAACTTGACACCTGTTCCTAAATCTAACTTTAAATTTAGGTTCTTTTTTCCATTTTTCTAATTGTCCCTTCCTTGGCATATAAACCCCCTTCTTTTTTATTAAATTCTAAATTAATTTCATTAAATTTTAAATAAAACTAATCATTTTTGAAATGGAAATCCTAATAATCTAAGCAATTCATAAGCTTCTTTATCTGTCTTAGCAGTAGTAACAATAGTTATATCCATTCCCCTAATTCTATCAATATCATCATAGGATAATTCAGGAAAAATTAATTGTTCTTTAATACCAAGTGTATAATTTCCTTTACCATCAAATTTCTTAGAAATACCTTTAAAGTCTCTTATACGAGGTAATACTATAGAAATCAATTTATCTAAGAAAGCCCACATTATAGCTTTTCTTAAAGTAACTTTAAGCCCTATCTTCATTCCTTTTCTTAATTTAAAATTAGAAATAGATTTTATAGCAGAAATAACTAAAGGAGTTTGACCCGTTATTATCTGAAGCTGCTTATGAACCTTCTTTATTATATCTTGATTTTGTGTAGCATCTCCTACTCCCATGTTAACTACTACTTTCTCTATCTTAGGAATTTGCATGACATTTTTATAATTAAATATATTTTGTAATTCTTTAATTACTTCATCTTTATATTTCCTATATAATCTTAATTCACTTTGCTTAATCATAAAAAATCTCCTCCAATTTTATATTATTTTTCTTGTGTTTTTATCTCTTGATTACATTTTTTACAAATTCTTATTTTCTTAGATTTTCCTTGATCTTGAATTAATTTAAATCCAACTCTAGTAGGTTTAGTACAATTAGGACAAATAAGCATAACCTTAGATACATCAATAGTTTTTTCAACTTTAACTATCTTAGCTTCTTTTTTAGGAGTATCCTCTAAAGTAGGAACTTTTACATGTTTTTTTACTATATTTATTCCTTGTAATAAAACTGAATTATCTTTTCTAAAAACTTTTATAACTTTAGAAACTTCGCCTTTATATTTACCTTTAATAACAACTACTTTATCACCTTTATAAATTTTCATTTATTAATCACCTACCTTACACTACTTCAGTAGCTAAAGATAAAATTTTAGTAAAACCTTTATCTCTTAATTCACGTGGAATAGGTCCAAAAATACGAGTACCCTTAGGATTCCCTTGCTCATCTATCAAAACTACAGCATTATCATCAAATCTTACATAACTACCATCGTCTCTTCTATATTTTCTCTTCATTCTGACAATAACAGCAGTAACAACATCACCTTTTTCTACATTAGAATGAGGAATAGCATCTTTTACAGATACTTTGACAATATCACCAATATATGCATATTTTCTATACCAATTATTATACATACCAATTAGCTGTACTACTTTAGCTCCAGAATTATCTGCTACTACTAATTTAGTCATTCTTGGTAACATATGTTATTCCCCCTTTATTAGTAATTAATTTTAGTAATTAATTTAATTAAATTTTCTTGGATTTTTCAAGAATTTTTATAACAACCCATCTCTTCAATTTGCTTAATGGTCTACTTTCTAATATTAAAACTCTATCTCCTTCTTGACATTCATTATTTTCGTCATGAGCATAATATTTTTTATAAGTTTTAATAACTTTCTTATAAATAGGATGCTTCTTTAAATATTCAACCTTAACTACTACAGTTTTATCCATTTTATTACTAACAACAATACCTTCTAACTTTTTTTTGTTACTTTTCATAAAATATATCACTCCTTAGTTTCTTTATTTTTTTTAGTAGATAAAAAATATTTTATTCTAGCAATTTTTTTTCTTAATAGAGATAAAATATGAGGTTTAAAATCAGATGAAATACTCATTTTAAATTTATTATCAAAATACTCTTTCTTAGTTTTCCTTAATTCATTAACTAAATCTTGGTATTCTAAAGATCTAAGAAATTCTAATTCTTTTTTAGACTTCATTATCTAAAACACCTCCTTTAACAAATTATTCTTTTTCAACGATTTTTGTTTTAATTGGTAGTTTATAAGAAGCCTGAGCTAAAACTTCATAAGCTTCTTCCTTTTTTAATCCAGTTAATTCAAATATAACAGTACCAGGTCTTACAACTGCAACATATTTTTCTACATCAGCCTTACCGCCCCCCATCCTAGTTTCCGCAGGCTTCTTAGTAACAGGTTTATGAGGAAAAATTCTAATCCAAACTTTTCCACCTTTTTTAAGATTCTTAGAAATAACTATTCTTGCTGCTTCTATTTGATTAGCAGTAATCCAACTAGGTTCTAAAGCCATTAATCCATAATCCCCAAAAGCTACATAATTACATCTAGTAGCTTTTCTTTTCATTCTTCCTCGTCTTTCTTTTCTAAATTTTCTTCTTTTTGGTGCTAACATAAATATAACACCCCTTCTTTATTAAATTATTAAAACTAAATTTCCTTAGGCATAGAAGCTAATTTAAGTTTTTCTAATACCTCAAATTGTTTCTTAGTTTCTTCATCCTTAAATGTCATACCTTTATATATCCATACTTTAACTCCAATAACTCCCCATTTAGTCATAGCTTCATCTAATGCATAATCTATATCAGCCATTAAAGTTTGTAAAGGTACTTTCCCTAATATTATTCTTTCTCTTCTAGCTAACTCAGCACCATCTAATCTACCAGCAACTTCTATTCTAACACCTTGAGCACCTACCCTAATAACCCTAATAGCAGCAGCTCTCATTGCTCTCCTAAAACTAACTCTTTGCTCTAATTGCCTTGCTATACTATGAGCAACTAACTTAGCACTTAAATCTGGATGCTCCACTTCTCTAACCTCTATAGATGTTTCTTTGTTAAATTCTTTGAATAAAGCTTGTTTTAAACTCTCTATATCACTACCCCTCTTACCTATAACTATTGCAGGCTTAGATGTATAAATAGTTATATGTAAATTATTAGATTTTCTTCCTATAATTATCTTTTCAATAGAAGCAGGATTAGGATCCTTAAACTTAGCACTACCTTCTTTTATTTTTAATCCCATTTTCTTTATTATATTCTTTCTTATATAACTAAATATAAATTTTCTTATTTTATTATCTTCAATAACAGCACTTTGATAATCTCTTTTTTTAGGAAAAAACCAAATACTGTCCCAATACTTATTTATACTTAATCTTAAAGCTTTAGGATGTACTTTCTGACCCAAAAAAAACACCTCCTTATTATTTTTATTTACTAACTTTTACTTCTTTAGATTCTTTAGATTCCTTAACTTTCTTTTTCTTAATTTTAGTTCTTTCAGAAACTTTTAAAGTAATATGAGAAGTATGTTTTAAAATCCTAGTACCACTACCCCTTGCTTTTGTATCCCATCTTTTAATATATGGTCCTTTATTAACAAAAACTTCATAAACAAATAAATTATTAATATCAACATCCTTATATTTATCAGATAAATACTCAGCATTAGCTTTAACAGAAAGCAACAATTTTTCGACCATTCTTGCAGCCTTTCGCGGAATAAATGCCACTATATTTATAGCTTCATCTAAATCCTTTCCTCTTATCAAATCCAAAATAGGTTTTAACTTTTTATAAGAAGTTCTTAAATATCTTGCAAATCCATTAAAAGTAAAAGGAGAAATTTTAAAAGATTGCCATTTATTATTCCAAAATTTTTCATGAGCAATTCTTTTAGCTTCTTTTATATCTTTTGTTTTAATTAATTCGAAATTTTCATTCCCTTCTTTATCTTTATAAACTATTTTATAAGTATATAAATACATAATATAAGCCCCCTTTATTTAGTTTAAAAATTTTATTTCTTTTCTTTAGCAGCTTTCTTTTCAGGATGTCCTTTAAATATTCTAGTAGGAGCAAATTCTCCTAATTTATGACCTATCATCTGCTCAGTTACATAAACAGGTACATGACCTTTTCCATTATGTACTAAAAAAGTAAGACCTACCATTTCAGGAACGATAGTACTACGTCTTGACCAAGTCTTTATTGTTTTTTCACCAGTTTCAATTGCTTTCAAAACTTTTTTATATAATTTTTCATCAACAAATGGTCCTTTTTTAGAACTTCTACCCATAATTCCCTCCTACTTACTTATTTTTAGGTCTTCTACTTATAATAAATTTAGTAGAACTCTTCTTTTCTTTTCTAGTTTTATAACCAACAGTAGGCTTACCCCAAGGAGTAACACTAGGTCTACCTGGATGTGTTCTACCTTCTCCACCACCATGTGGATGATCAACAACATTCATACAGGTACCTCTAACATGAGGTCGTTTATCTAGATATCTCATCCTACCTGCTTTACCAATAACTAAATTATGATGCTCTTGATTAGAAACTCTCCCAATAGTAGCTCTACATTTAGAATTTATTTTTCTTATTTCTCCAGAAGGCAACCTAATAATAGCATAATCTTCTTCCTTACCTATTAACTGTGCAACACTACCAGCAGATCTAGCTAACTGTCCACCCTTACCAGGATACAACTCAACATTATGAATAAAAGTACCAAGAGGTATATTCTTTAAAGGTAAACAATTACCTACTTTAATTTCCACATTTTCACCAGATTCAATAATATCACCAACTTTTAATCCTTCAGGAGTAATAATATATCTTTTTTCTCCATCTTCATATTCTACTAATGAAATCCAAGCACTTCTATTAGGATCATATTCTATAGTTTTAACAACTGCTTTTATATTATCTTTATTCCTTTTAAAATCTATTATTCTTATTCTTCTTTTATGTCCTCCACCTCTAAAACGAACAGTAACTTTTCCTTGATTATTTCTTCCACCTTTTTTCTTTTTTATAACAGTTAATGGCTTATAGGGAGTATCAGTAGTTAGCTCATTTTTAAAATCATAATAAACTACAAATCTTCTACCTGGTGATGTTGGATTAACTTTTATCAAACCCATAATTCATCCTCCTTATTATAAACTATTTTTTTTCTAATAAATTTTCAATAAAATCTATTTTATATCCATCTTTTAAAGTAACAATAGCTTTTTTATACCCTTTAGTTTTATGCTTATAATATATATTTCTATTTGATTGGAACTTATACCTACTTCTATAATAAGTAGTTTTAGGAGGAATAGTAATAGTATTTATTTTTTCAACTTTAACATTAAACAAATTTTCTACAGCATTTTTTACATCTACTTTAGTAGCATCTTTATGAATCTCAAAAACATATTTCTTTTTATTACTTTCATTTAACAAATTTAAAGCTTTTTCAGTTAAAATAGGCCTCTTTAAAACTTCATAAATAGATAATTTACTTTTATTATCTTTCATAAAGCTAACCTCCTAAATTAATTTTTTACTTTTTCCTTTATTAAATTATTATTAACATAATCAATAAATAATTCATTTAATCTATCCCAAGCTTTTTTATCTAAAATAATTTTATTAGCACTTAAAATATCTTCTACATTTAAATTATCAGCCTTAAGTATTTTTCTAGTAGTTTTATGATTTCTTACACTTTTTATCATATTTAAAGTTCTATCATCTTTTTCAGCATATAAATATACAATCTTACTATTTAAATCTAAGTTTAAAGATTTAGCTAAATTTTCAACATTTTTAGTTTTTATCTCTTTAAAAGGATAAGTTTCTAAAATAATGAAATCATCTAATTTAATATTAATAAGAGAATAAAGAGCTAACTTTCTTTGCTTTTTATTCATTTTAATAGAAAAATCTCTAGGTTGTGGTCCAAAAACTACTCCACCTTTTCTCCAAATAGGAGACCTAATACTACCATGTCTAGCTCTACCAGTATGCTTTTGAGCCCATGGTTTTCTACCTCCACCTCTAACTTCTCCTCTTCTCTTTGTTTTAACAGTACCTAATCTTCTATTAGCCCACTGTCTTACTAAATGCATATGTATTAATTCTTTTATAGGTTCTCTATTAAAATCTACTTTTAATTCATAACTACCTTGATTATTAAAATTGTCATCAATTTTATAAACTTTAATAATTTTTTGCATAATTTAATTCCTCCTTATTAAATTAGTTAGACAATTTAATTATTTTTACTAAAGAATTACTAGAACCAGGAATACCTCCTTTTATAAGCAATAAATTTTTATCTTTAATAACATCAACAATTTCTAGATTTCTGATAGTGACAGTTTCATCACCATATTTACCTGGTCTTCTTTTACCTGGTCTAGTAGGTCCAATCCTGGAAGTAGCATTACTACCAGCTTTTCTATGATGCTTACTACCATGAGACATAGGTCCTCTTGAAGCATTCCATCTTTTAATCATTCCACTAAAACCTCTACCCTTTGTTTTTCCAGTAACTTTAACTAAATCTCCCTCTTTAAATATATCTATATCTATAGCGTCTCCTACTTTATATTTTTTAGCTATTTCTTCACTAACTCGAATTTCCCCAATTATTTTATAATATTCTTTTAAACCAGCTTTTTCAAAAATGCCTTTTAATGGTTTATTTAATTTTTTAGGATCTTCAGATATAAAACCAATCTTTAAAGAATAATATCCATCTTTATCCTTGTTTTTAATTTGTAAAACTTTACAAGGACCGGCTAAAACAACACTAACAGGTATTAATTTATCTCCTTTATACACTTCAGTCATACCTACTTTTAAACCAAATAAACCTAACATATTTTACCTCCTTTTAATTCATTTTATTTTTTAATATTTTTTTATAATAAAATAAAACACAAAAAGAAAACAAAATAACTAAAAAAGAAAATATCTTATAAACAAGAATTAATCCAATAAAATATGCTATATTACCCAAAACAAAAACACCTAAAAAACCTAACGAAATATTTAATAAAGAATATAAAGAGATAACTTTAGCAATATAAGAAGAATCAGTTATAATTTGAACCCTATTATTAGATACTCCAAAAACTATTGATTGTAAAAGTCCAATGAAAGGAATAATATAATAAATATAACTAGGAAAAAAAGAAATTATAAAAAACAAAATTCCATACAAAACCATAATAACTTCTTCTGAAAAATTAATAACAAAATTTGAATTTAAAGAGGCAACAATGATAGCTCCAAAAATTGCACCTACTCCTAATAATGAAAGTAATAAAGAAAAATTAGATATAGTTCCTTTTAAAACATCTTTTGTAAAAACCTGCAATAAAGCTAATAAAGATAATCCCGAAAAATTTATAATCACTATATTAATAAAACTTTTAAGAATTAACTTATTATTATATACATAACTAATAATTTGCTTTATTTCATTTAGCATATTATTATTATTTTTTTTTTAAATTAACTTCATAATAATTATTATTTAATTCTTTAGAAAAAATTAATAAAAAAATAAGAGGTAGAAAAGAAATAGTATTAAATAAAAACCCCATATAAAGTCCATATTTCTTTGCTAAAAAAGCAGCAATAATAGGTCCTATAATTCTTGATAAATTAAAAGTTAATCCTTGTAAACTAAAAGCACTAATTAAGTCTTTTTCTGCTACTATATTTTTTATTAAAGCACTCCTAGCAGGAAAAGAAAAACTCATTGTAACTCCACCAATAACCCCTAAAATCAATAGATATAAACCGTTTATTTTATTAGTATATACTAAATAAGTTATTAAACATGAATTAAAAAAATCAATACCCTGAATGATAATTAAAACTTTTTTATATCCTAACCTATCTATAATTATACCACTTATAAATGAGAAAAATAAAGAAGGTAAAAATCTAACTAAATTAAAATTACCAGTAAATTGTGAAGCTACATTAGGATTAGTAAATATAATATTAATTAACCATTGCCTTAAAGTATAATCTACCCAATTACCTATTGAAGAAAACCCCTGAAAAATCCAAAAATAAAAATAAAATTGATTTTTTAAAGCCCTAAATGGATTTTCTATTGTAAAACTATTTATTTTACTACTTATTTTTACACTCATAAAAATAATATCAATATTTTTTTTATTAAACAGTTTTAATAATAACTTCAACACCTTCAGGCAAGTCTATTTTCTTAATTTCCTCTATAGTTTTAGGAGTGTAATCTGCTATTTCTAATAATCTTTTATGAATTTTTAATTCAAAATGTTCTCCTGATCTTTTATCAACGTGAGGAGAACGTGTAATACAAAATAATCTTCTTTTTATTGGTAAATAAACAGGTCCTATTACTTTAGCTCCTGTACCTAATGCCATATCTATTATCTTATTAACAGATTTATCTAGTAATTTATGATCCCAGCTTATCAATTTTATTCTTATTTTAGGTAATTTACTCATATTTTACTAACCTCCATAAAATACTTCTTGTAATTATTTTATTCAATAAAAATAATCATTTTCCTTTTTATAATCAATATTGCTTTTTGTTTTATTAAATTTATAAAAAATAAAAAAATAAAAAAAGCTAAAAAATTAATAAAAAATAATAAAAGAACTACAAAAAACTAAATTAAGCTAAAACAGAATTATCATCTTCTTGTTTAAATAAAATATTGGCATAATCTTGCATATCTTTAACTTTTTGATCGGATATATTTTCTATATAAGAATAAATTAAATTCATTTTATTATCAAAAACAAAAATAGCTCCTCCATATACTGGGTATTCTTTACTTCTTACTTTAATATTTTTAGGATATTTATAAGATACTTCAATATTTATTCCACCGTCAAAACCAGGAACTAAATTAACTTTTAAATCATCTATATTAAGATAAGAAAATTCTTTTGAATAATTTTTTAATATTTTTAAAATTAATTCTTTTAAAAATTTTTTAAATTCAATAGAATCAGCTTTCTTATTATTTAAAACTGAAGATAATTCAGAAATACTAAGATTTTTAGAATTATTTATTTCATTTAGAATATCACTAACATTTAAATTATCAAATATTTTATTTTCATTTGCAGCTTTTATTAAATAAGGAGCTAATTCGGAATTATTAAATAATATATCAGCTACTATTATAGATTTCATGAATTCAGGAATAGTGGTAGTAGAAGGATTATTTATCTTTGCTCCCTTTATAAATACATCATAAAATTTAGATGCAATCTCATTTAAAGAATATTTATTCTTGTTATCTTGATAGAAATTAATAAATGCTTTATAAAAACAATTAGATAAACTTTTTGATTGTAAATGCACTTCTTTATCTTCATTTTTTAATTCAGAGTATTTTTTATATTCGAAATTTAAGGATAAATCTCTAATTGGTTTTTCATCCTTAATTTTTGATAATTCTTCTTGAGACATATATGGATTTGTATTTAATAATTCTTTAACTTGCTTTATATTTGTATAAATACTTTTACCAAAGTATTCCGAAATCTGAGAAATTAAATTACTTTTAGTTAAATCTATATTATTTTCTTTAATATATTTTTCAATATTAGGATCAGAAGCAACAGCTAAAAAAGCATTTATATCACCAAAAGCTTCATGAACTGCACCAGACTCAAAATGAAATTGATTATCAATATAACCTGGTCTTAAATTATCTAATAATTTATGCCCTAATTCATGAATAACAACATCAGTATCATTAGAAGCATTAATAACTTCATGAGTAGCTAAATTAAAAAATGTACCTAAAACCAATTTATTTGACATAGGATCATAATATGCATTTTTTAAAAAATCCTTATTAGATACTCCATAAAGATCTACTTTAAATGGATTTACAAATTCCTCCTGAGCATACTTACTAACTTTCTTTATATCTCTTTCTATATTATAAACAGTAGATAAAGTATCATACATTACTGTTTTGGGCTTAAATCTTAAATTATTATTTATATTATTTAAATCTCCCATTTCTTGCTTAATCTTATCATATTGAGTTAAAACCATTAAAACATGGTCAGTTTTTACTATAAATGCCTTTTGAGGTATGCTATTCATTATTTGTTTTAATAATTTATTAACTTTATCTTGATTAAATTTATTACTTATATTAACATTAACATTTATTATTTCTTTTTTAGTATTAATTGAAGGTAAATAACTAAGTATTTTATCAATATTTTGTTTTAATTCATTTTCAATACTTTGTTTAACATTATCATTTAATATAAATTCAGCAATAGTTAATTTCGATGGTAAATTATCTTGATAATAATTATCTACATTTTGAGGATGATAATTAACAACTACATTATCTAATTCTTTCTTACTTTGACTATACTTTAACATTAAATCACTTAAATTTAAATGTGATATAATTTTAGATAAATCAAACATTAAAAACCCCCCTTTCTTATATTTTATTAAATTTTTTTATAAAAATTCCTTATTATTATTTAGAGAAATTAAATTGAACACTAACAGGTCTATGATCAGAAGCTATAGCAGTATCTGGTAACTCTTGTTTTTCAAGAACATCAAAACTTCCTTGTACTACATATTTTCTTAAATTATCAGTTACTGTTATATAATCAATAATAGAGGGTTTTCCTTTTGCTTCTTTGTAATCATTAGGAACCTTATTATCCTTATTATCTTTTTCAGGTAAATGATAAATAGTATAATGAGTAGGAGTATTAGAATCCTTTGATAATAAATCAATTTTTCTAACGTCAGTAAATCCATTATTTTGAATTAAATTCAAAGTTTTAGAAGCAGGTAAGTCATTAAAATCACCAGCTAAAATAGTAGGCAAATTATCTTTTTTAGCTAATTCAATAGCTCTGCTAGCTTCTTTTAATCTTTGCTGTTCAGAATT
This sequence comes from bacterium, assembly GCA_049969455.1. GTDB lineage: Bacteria > DRYD01 > DRYD01 > DRYD01 > DRYD01 > CAKZQG01. The sequence continues at coordinate 28,470 of JBMFOW010000001.1, forward strand.
ATGATCCATTTTAGCTTTAAAATGTACTCCCATTATTTTAACCTCAAATCCTGGAGCTAATTCAACTATAGCCTCTACAGGGGGTCTATAAAAAGTACTTTCCTTTTCATTAATAGTATATTTTTTAATAGGGAATTTTTTATCAATTAGTAAAGCAACAGCTATTCCTCTACCATCACTCTTACCTACTATTATATTATACCTATCTTTTAAACCTGCCATAGATAATACTTGTTCAATAATCTCTTTATTCTCTACTTCCTCTAGAACTAAAATATCAGAATTTAGATTTTTTATAACATTACTTAAAGCTTTTAATTCATTATCAGGTTTAGGAGGTCCATCATCTTTATTAGGATCATCTACTTTATCAAATAAATTCTCAACATTATAAGTAGTTATTTTTATTGTATTTAGATTGTTTTGTATCATATTTATCATCCCCTTTCTTAACTACTATTATTTACTTGTAACTTATTTTTCATTTAAATAATTTATTTTTGTAAAAAAAAAGTTAATTTTTTCTACTTTGAAATTTCCTTTATTTTATAAAAAATTTTATAAAAAGGGATTTATATTTTAATTTAAGAATAATATAAATATGGAAAAACAAATCCCAAAAGAAAAAGAACTTCCTATTTGGAATCTAAAAGAAATATATTCCTCTTTTGAAGATTTTAATATAGATCTTAAAAATTTAGAAAATAAAATATCAACTCTAAAAGAAATTTTAACAAAAATAAATCAAGATCAATTTAATATAAAAAATTTTATAGAAATTCTAAAATTGTATAATGATATTTTTGAATTAAATAGAAAACTTAATGCTTACATATATTGTATTTTAGCTTGTGATTCTATAAATGAAGAAGCTAATAAATATCAAGGTAAATTATTAACACTTAATTCTACTATAAAAACCATTCAAACTCAAATAGAAAATTTAATATTTAAAAATAAAGAATTAATTATCTCAAATCTAAATGAATATTTAAAAGAACATGAATATTTTATAAAAAAATCTATACAGAATTTTGAACACAAAATGGAGTTAAATGAAGAAGAGTTATATAATTTAATTAGTATAAGTTCAAATTCAGAATGGAAATCTTTATATGATTTAATTATTAGTAATATAAAAATAAATTTTAATAATGAAATATTATCAATAAGTCAATTAAGAAATTTATACCATCATAAAGATAGAACAATAAGAGAAAATGTTTATAATACAGAAATTAATGAATTAGAAAAATACGAGCATATATTTGCAAAAATACTAAACTCCATAAAATGGGATTCTATAGTAATATCAAAAAAAAGAAAATTTAATTCCTTATTAGAAGCTACCTTATTTTATAATAGATTAGATATACAAACATTTGAAATAATAATAAATACGACTTTAGAAAACTTAGATAATATAAGAAATTATTTTAAAATAAAAGCTAAATTATTAAATTTAGATAAATTAGAATGGTATGATATATATGCACCAATTATAAAAAATAAAGATAATTATAGTGATAATTTAGAATATATAGATTATGAAAAAGCAAAAGATTTAATACTGTCTGCTTTTTCAAATTTTAGTAGTAATTTAACTAAATTAGCAAAAGAAGCATTTGATAATAATTGGATAGATGCTAAACCAAGAATAGGAAAAAGTGATGGAGGTTTTTGTATTTATGTTATGCCTTTTAAATCCAGAATTTTAGTTAATTATGATAACTCTATTAAATCAGTATTTACCTTAGCCCATGAATTAGGTCATGCTTATCACAATTATTTATTATCTAATAATTTACCTATATACAGAAGCTCTCCATTAATTTTAGCAGAAACAGCATCACTATTAGCTGAAAATATTTTAAGAAATTATATAAACACAATAACTACTTCAAAAAATTTAAAACTTTTAATTTTAGATGGTTTCTTACTAACAGTTAGTCAAGTAGTAGTTGATATAATGTCTAGATTTTTATTTGAAAAAAAATTAGTAGAAATTAGAAAAGATAGAAGCTTAAGCTCTAAAGACTTGATAAATTTAATGATAGATTCTCAACAAGAAATATACTTAGATTCAATTAATTCCTTTCATAAGTATATGTGGATTGTTAAACCTCATTATTATCATTCCAATTTTTATAACTACCCTTATTTAGTAGGTTTATTAATAAGCTTAGGTTTATATAAATTATATTTAGAAAAAAAATTAAGTATAACAGATTACGAAAGAATTCTATCAAATACATCTAAAGAAGATGTCTTCGATCTTTTGATAAAATACAATATAAATATAAAAGAAAGAGATTTTTGGGAAAAATCTTTTGAATTCATAAATAATGAAATCTTAGAATTTGAAAAACTAGCTAATGAATAATTTATATCAATAATTTTATGAAAAATAAGATAAATTTATTTGATGCAACTAATATAGTAGTTGGTTCAATAATAGGTTCTGGTATTTTCTTAGTTCCCTCAATTATAGCAAATTACTTACCTAATGGTTGGTATATGATAGGTTTATGGATTTTAGGAGGTTTAATAACAATAGCAGGAGCTTTAACATATGCAGAAATATCTAATAAAATTCCAGAACAGGGCGGACAATATGTATATCTAAGAGAACTTTATAATAGTTTTATAGGTTTTTTATTTGCATGGACCTTATTCTTCGTCATTCAAAGTGGAACAATAGCAGCAGTTGCTATAGCTTTTACTAAATACTTAGGAACTTTTTTTAACTTTATTTCTGAAAATAATTATATAATAAATACTAATTTTTTTAAACTAAATAGTGCCCAAGTAATTGCAATTATTTCAATATGGATACTAACTTATATTAATATAAGAGGAATAAAATTAGGAGCTTTATTTCAAAATGTATTTACCATATCTAAAGTATTAGCTATAATCATTTTAATAATATTAGCTTTTAGTTATAAAAACGGTACATTTAACAATTTAAACTCAGTAAATATAAATTATTCCAATGAAAGCATATTAACATTATTACCCTTAATAGCATTAAGTTTATCTAAAATATTTTTTGCTTATGATGCTTGGTATAGTGTTACTTACGTCTCTAAAGAAGTAGAAAAACCTCAAATAAATATACCATTAAGTATGGTAATAGGAACTTTAATTGTAACAATTATATATGTTTTAACTAATGTAGCATATATATATGTGCTACCAATAAATGAAATGGCAAATATTTTAGATAACAAAATAGCTCAAGAAGTAGCTTATAAAGTTTTACCAAATATAGGACCAATTATAATATCAGTAGGTATTATAATATCTACTTTAGGTTGTAATAATGGATTAATTTTATCAGGTCCAAGAGTAATAGCTGTATTAGCAAATGATAAACTATTTAATCAAAATTTTTCTAAAATTCATAATACTTATGAAACTCCATATATAGCAATTATATTTCAGGCAATATGGGTTAGTATATTAATAATTCTAGGTACTTATAGTCAATTATTAACTTATGTAACATTTGCTTCAATTTTATTTAACATATTAACAGTAATTGGGGTTTTTATATTAAGAAAAAGATATAAATATGAAAAAACAGATTATAAAACTATTTTATATCCTTTTACTCCAATATTTTACGTACTTTTTGGGATTTTATTCTTAATCTACTTAATACAAGGAGATATCAAATCAACATTAGCAGGATTAATAATAGTCCTATCTGGAACACCATTTTATTTTTATTATAATAAAAATTATAAAAATAACTAACTAATCTTTTTCATCAATAATAGATATCAATACCTTTGATATTTTATATTTTTTTATTTCCAGAATTTTTATTTGTATATTTTTATAAGTTATAATTTCATCCTGCCTAGGAATTCTACCTAATCTACTATAAATAAACCCACTTAAAGTAGTATAATCATAATTTTCAGATTCCAAATTAATACCAATCATTTCTTGTAAAGTATATATATCTATTTTAGGATCTACAATAAATTCAGTATCACTTATTCTTTTTATTTCAATAGCTTCCTCTTCTTTATCATGTTCATCTTTGATAGGTCCAAAAATTTCTTTAAAAATATCTTCAATAGTAACTAACCCACTAGTACCCCCGTATTCATCAACTACAATAGCTACAGAAGCTCTATTAACTTGCATAATTTTCAATAATTCATTAATAGGTTTATTTTCAGGAACCAACATAGGTAACTTAATTATATCCCTCAATCTTAAGTGTTCTTGATTATAAGCTAAATATCTTAAAATATCTTTAATAAAAACAATACCAATAATATTATCTATTGTATCTTCATAAACAGGATACTTAGAATATCCTCTCTTTATTATCAAAGAAATAACCTCAGAAATAGTTTTATTAGCTTCTAAAGCAGTTAATTCAACTCTAGGGACCATTATCTCTTTAACTAATGTTTCATTTAAACTTATTATTTTCTCTATAATTTCCTTTTGATCATCACTTAACTTAGGATTATATATAGAAACTATTAAATCACTATAAAATTTATTAGATATATCAACTACATCATCAGAAAATAGTTTCATCATTGGATCTATTATTTTACTAATAAAACTACCAATATAAAAAGAAAAATAATTCATTTTAAAAGCTAATTCTGTAAATTTTATAAACTTTAAATAATTAATAAAAATATAATTTTTTAATATAAATTCAATAAAAAAAATAATTAAAAATAAAACTAAAATAGAACCAAGAAAAATTAAAACATTATCTAATTTAAAATAAAAAAAACTAAAAACTAAAAAGAACAAAATAAATAGAAATGAAAAAAATTTATTACCTAAAATATACTTTTCCCTATTATTAAGATACTCAATATTTATCTTAATTAAATGCTGATATTCCTTTATAATATAATTAATAGAAAAAAGCATCAAGAAATAAGATATCCTTAAAAAAGATAATAAAATAATAAATATAAATAAAATAGAAACTATAAAAAAGATACTCGCGTTTTCCACTTTTTATATACTACTACCTCTATACTAAAATTTTATTCTATGTTTTTATCCTAACTATTTATATATTTTGATATACTTAACAGAATTCCCTTTTACATCTAAAAGTCTAATTTTTAGATTTCCAATTTTTAATATCTCATTATTTTTAGGTTTTTTACCAGCTAAATACTCATAAACTAAATTGGATACCAAAATATTATCATAATAAACATTATTTTGCTTTAATATATCTTTTACTTCCTGAGGTAACTCATTTAAATGTAAATTAGTATTAATAATATAACCATCATAAGTTTTAAAGAAATCCAATTTTTGCAAATCAAATTCATCTAAAATAGTACCAATAATAACACTTAAAATATCATCAAAAGTAATAATCCCTTTAGTTCCCCCAAATTCATCGATAACAATAGCCATTAGATTTTGAGTTCTTTGCATTTCTTGTAAAACATTAAATAAATTCCCATTTTCAGGTACATATAACACTTTTCTATTAACTAATTCTAACAATTCTTTCAAATAAAAGACTTTCTTTTTTATAGCAACAAAGAAATCCTTTATATGAAATATACCAACAATATTATCTATATCATCTTTATAAACTGGATACCTACTATGTAAATTATTTACAATTATATCTATAACATTTTCTATTCTCATTTCCTGATTTAAAGCAACTATATTTGTCCTATGTATCATAATATCTTTAACTTTTTTTTCATTTAACTTTAAAACTCCATTAATTATATCACTCAATTTCTCATTAATTATTCCTTTATTAGATAACTCAAATAACATTTCCTTTATTTCATCTACTGAATACCTTAAATTATGACTTTCTGAAATATCTAATCCAAAATAATTGGCTATTTTATTTTGAGTAATTTTTACTAACAATGTTAAAGGTAGAAATATATAATTAAAAATTTCTAAAAAAGGAGAAAATATAATAATCATTCTTTCAGGTCTATAAACTGCAAATAATTTAGGTACTTGCTCACCCAATACTAAATGTAAAAAAGTAACAAATACAAAAGACAAAACTATACTAAAAGAATGAATATTATTAAAATGAAACTTAAATAAATTAAATAACTTTTTAATAATAAAAGAAAAAGTAGGTTCAGCTAACCAACCTAAAATTAAACTAGCTAAAGTTATACCAACTTGACAAGTAGCTAAATAATGATCTAAATTCTTAAACTGCTTATATGGTAAACTAAATTTTATTCTTTTTAATTTCAATTCATTAGAAGCAACTAAAGAAAACTCTACTAACACAAAAAAAGCATTCAATAAAATTAATAAAAAAACTAACAATAATTTCTGATATAAACTTAAATTTTCTAAAACTCCCATATTTTCTAACTAAAACAGCTCAAATAATATAAGTAATTTATATTTTAAACAAATTCATTAACTGAAGTATAATTAAAGTAACTACAATCCCAAATAAAGAACCATTAACTAATTCAGAAAAAGTATGTATTTTAGCTTCATATCTACTCTGAATAACCAAAAACGCTAAAACAATAACCATTAATATAACATAAGGTTGCTTCCAACTATGAATTATTATAAAAGTAGCAGTAGAGGAAGCTAAAGCCGCATGAACACTTATTAGACCACCTTGAACATTCACATTCTTATTAACCCATCTCATATACAAAACCTTTGCTAACATACTTAACAATAAAACCAATAAAAATACAAAAATAAACATATACTCAGGTATATTTGATAACTTCTCTATTAAAATAGGTGTGTTATCTTTAAATTTTTTAGTTATTATAATATAAGCAATAATTACAGATAATACAGAAACAATCAAAACAGCAGCAGCAGATACATCTTTTATAACCTTTATCTGATCATCATAATCACTTGAAATTTTATCACTTATCAACTCTATAGCCGTATTTACAGCTTCTAATGCAAAAACTAAACCTATACAAAATAAAATTACTATCAACTCTAAATAACTTAAATTCAAAAAAAACAACAAAACTAAAATAGAAATAGCAATAATTAAATGGATCCTCATGTTCCTTTCTTGATAAAAAATCTCCATTAAACCATTAACAGCATTAGAAAAACTCTCTACTATACTTTTACTCCTTTTTTCTCTTCTAAATTTACTCATAATATACTTTTTTTATAGCTTAAGGGGTTTCACCCCTTAGGGGGTTTAGCACCCTCTATAACCCCCTTAACACGAGGGGGCTCATGCCCCCTTAACCCCCCTTAAACAAATTCGTTTTATTTTGGATATGTACTTATAAATTCAATAGAATCTTCCTTTATTAAAATTAAATCTTCTATTCTAATACCTCCTACATCTTCAATATAAACTCCTGGTTCAATTGTTATTACATTTCCTTTATTTAAATAATTGTTAGAAGCAGAAGATAAAGAAGGTAATTCATGGATTTCTAAGCCTACTCCATGCCCTAACCCATGAGTAAAATAATTCTCTAAATTATATTTCTCAAATACTTTAACAGCTTTAAAATATGCTTCTTTAGCAGGTAAACCTACTCTTAAAGATTTTATTGACTCTACCTGAGCTTCTAAAACTATTTTATATAATTCATTAAATTTTGGATTATTTCCAAAACAAAAGGATCTAGTTATATCACTATGATATCCTAAATAAGTGGCTCCCATATCTATTATAATAAAATCATTTTCTTTTAAAATAGTATTTGATGGAGCATAATGAGGAAAAGCAGTATTAGTATTGAAAGCTACAATAGGTTCAAAAGCTAATCCTCCACCTAATTCATTTATTCTGTTTTTAATATAAAAAGCAACTTCTGATTCAGTAATTTTTGAAATATTGTTTTTTAATAAATCTTCTACTTCTTTAAGTACTATTTGAGTTATTTCCATTGCTTTTTTTATTAACTCAATTTCATTTTCATCTTTAATTGCTCTTATATTTTCAACTAAAAAATAAGTAGGTATTATTTTAAAATATTCTTTATAAACTAAGTAGCTACTTAATGTTAAATTATGAGCTTCTACAGCTAATTTTGAAACGTTTAATTCTTTTAATAATTTTATAACATTATTAGATAATTTAGATTTATCTGTAGCTTCAATAACATTAACATTTATTGCTTCTTTTTTAGCTCTTAAAGTATATCTACCATCTACTATTAAGTAATTTTCATCATTAGTAATAATTAAAATTCCTGTACTTCCACTAAAGTTAGATAAATAATAAAAATTTAGTTTATTATTAGTTAAGAAAGCGTCAGCTCCTATTGTATTTAAATGTTCTTTTATTTTTTGGATTCTTTTGTTATATATTTCGTTTATTTTGTTTTCAAGTGTATTTTGCATCTAACTCACTCCCTTTTTTATGGCATTTTTAAGTATAGGTAAAATAGAATTAATTGCATTTATAGGATCTTGTTTAATTCTAAATCCTGCAGCTAAATTATGCCCCCCTCCTCCAAATTGTTCAGCTATTTCTCTTATAGGAATTCTTCTTGATCTTAAACTTACTTTTGATTTATTATCATCTAATTCTAAAACATTAAAATAGATCTCTACTTGATCTAGATAATCTAAGTTTTCTACTATATTATTAACATCTTCTATATTCATTCCTAATTTTTCTAAATCAGATTTTAATATATAAGAATAGGCTATTTTATCTTCTATTTGTAATCTTTGATAAAAAACAGATAATAATTTATATTCATTAAAAGATTTTTTATTAACTTTATAAAATATTTCAGACCAATTAACTAAATTTCTTAAATCTGATAATATTTTTAGAGATTTAGAAGATAATGAAGAATATTTTAAATTACCTGTATCTGAAACTATTCCCATTACTAAATAATTAGCAATTTCTTCATCTATATTTATTTCTGTATCAACTATGATATCATATAAAGCTTCATTAATAGAGCAAGCACTAGTATCTACGTAATAATAATTACCAAATAGATCATTAGATGCATGATGATCAAAATTTAATACTACTTTATTTTTTAATATATTATTAGCTTGATCAATATCAATTTTAAGAGCTTCTAAAAACCTTTTATAATTACCAGTTTCAATAGCTATAATACAATCAAATTCAGATAAATTCACTTCATTAAGTATTTCATTATCTTTAAAATCAAAAATTTCTTTAAAATTTTTGTTAATTAGGTCTTTGGAATATAAAGTAACTCTTTTATAGAAGTATTCATTAAAAATTTTCTTAATAACTTTCATAGCTGCTAAACAATCTATATCAGGAGAAGGATGAGCTACTAATAAAACATTTTTTAGTTTTACAAACACTCTTCTTAAATAATTTAAAGAAATATTGGATTTTAACATTTTTTTCCTCCAAAATGAAATCCTTTATACTCTATAATAACCATGTTTTAATTTAAAATCTCAAGTATTTCTCTAGCTATATAAATATTTAAAGTATTTTCTTGTTTTTTTATATTTATTACTCTTAGTTTATTATCATTTAAAATATCTTCAAATTTTTGAATATTTTCCTTTGAAAATTCATATACAAAATTGTCTAAGAGATTCTGTTTGTAATTAGAATTAGTTTTAAAATTAATTTCATCAGCAATTATGATTTTATAATCAAGATTTTTTAATTCTTCATCTTCTTCAATTGCATTTAATACAATTTTTAATGGCAAAGATATTAAATAATATATCTTTTTTTCTAGGGATATTAAATTATCTTTTAACATAGTTATTCTTTTTTAGTTAAATATTTAAAAAATTAAGAAATTAATTTTTTATTGTTTTTATTCTTACATTCTAAAGATAGCGTAATTAGTATCATTAAATGGTTTATTTAAAGATATGGAAATTAACTTAGCCAAAATATTTCTAGTTTGAACAGGATCTATTATTCCATCATCCCAAAGTCTAGCACTACTATAATATGCGCTTCCTTCTTGATCATATTTTTCTATTATTTTAGCTTTGAATTCATCTTGTTCTTTTTCAGACATTTCTATTCCTTTAGATTTTGGTTGTTGAATTTTAATGGTTAATAATGTTAATGCTGCTTGTTCACCTCCCATAACTGATATTTTAGTATTAGGGTACATAAATAAAAACCTTGGGTTATAGGCTCTATCATACATTACATAATTTCCTGCACCAAAAGAATTATCTACTATTATTGTAAATTTAGGTACATTAGAATTAGCAACAGTATTAATCATTTTAGCTCCATCTTTTGCTATTCCACCATGCTCATATTGTTTACCTACCATAAATCCAGTTATATTTTATAAAAATGCAATAGGAATTTTTCTACTATTACAAAGTTGTATAAAATGAGCACCTTTTAAAGCTGATTGTGAAAATAAAACTCCGTTGTTAGCAACTATACCTACTAAATATCCCCAAATTCTTGCAAACCCAGTAGCTAATGTTGGACCATATAAAGGTTTAAATTCATGAAAATAACTACCATCTACTATTCTTGCTATTAATTCTCTTATATCAAATGGTTTTCTTAGATCTTTAGGAATTATTCCGTAAATTTCTTCAGGATCATAATATGGATCTTGAGGTTCTTCTTGAGGATAATCGTATCTTTCATTTTTCCCAAGATTTCTTACTATACTTCTAGTTATAAATATTGCATGTTCATCATTTTCAGCTAAGTAATCAGCTACTCCTGATATTTTGGTATGTACTTCTCCGCCACCTAATTTTATTTTCTCTAATATCTCATAATACTCTTCTACTTTGGATTTTAAATATTCATAATTTTCTTTATATTCAGTTGAATTTTTATTTATTTTAGATTCTAGCCTATTGAATTCTATATCTTTTATCATATTTTTATTATTCTACCTGTTTTATTGTTACTCCTTTATAATAGTGTTTAAGGATATATGAATAATCAAAAAAATTACCTAAATAGTTAGCTCCAAATTGACACATTCCTACCCCATGCCCAAACCCTCTTCCTTTAAATATAAATTTATCTTTAATTTTTTCTATTTTTTCTATAAAATTAGAAGGTAATAATGAATAATACATATCTTTTGAAAATAAATAAATTGAATCATCTTTATAAGCTATATACTTATAAAAATTGTTACCTTTTTTAGAAATTATTATCAATTTATTTATTCTTTGACTTTTGTTTTTTTGAAGTATAATATCATAAATATCTCCTTCATATTTTTGATTTAAAATATATGGTATAGTCTTAGATAACATTGAATTTAGGTCATTTTTGTTAAATTCTACTTTCCATTTAAATAATTTAGAAGCTTTACAATAAGCATTGTCTATATTATCTTGATAATCTTTAACAGATTTTAAGTAAGGTATTTGATTTTTAAATACATCTTCACTGTTTGCTGTTAATCCTCCACAAGTTGAATGATATAAAGCATCTATAGGTTTATTGTTATAAGTTATTATCAAATTATGGGTAAAAATAGAAGCTAAATATCCCTTAAATGTTTCATTATATTGACCTTCGAATGCTTGACAATGAGGTTTATTACATAGATTATAATTTTGATGTCTTTTATATTTTAAACTTTTAAATGCATAAGTTCTTGCAGCTATTGCTTGTGCTTTTAATGCCTCTAAGCTAAAACTATCTGGCATCTCACTTATTACTACATCTTGTATATAATCATCCATATTAATTTTTACAACTAAAACATCTTCTTTAAAATATATTTCTTTAAAATAAGTAGAAAATATTTCTTCTATTCCATTTTGTTTATTTAGCTTTATAAACAAAATAATATTGTCTTTATTATAAGCTACTATTTTTGCATTATTATTTAACTCACTGATTAATAAATTATTTTTGAAAAAATCTTCAGAGATATTTTTGAAATTACTTAATTTATTTTCTCCAGATAATCCTATTAAATTAAAATATTTTATTTTATTTAAATTTATATCTTCTAAGCCAATATCTATATAAAATTGATTTTTAAGATTAATTTTTTGTTCAATATCATCTAAATTAAATATTTTTTGTTTTTTAAGATATTTATTTATAAAAAAACTAAAGTTTCCATTTTTTAGAAATTTTGAAAAAATTAATTCATTACTAAAAGCTAATTCATAAGGTTTTATTATTGAAAATATATTATATTCCTCTATATCTACTTTTTTTAAATTTATATTAAGTATTAAATTAATCAAATCTAAATTAAAGTTATATATATAATAATTAGAGTAATTTTCAATTGCAAAAGTATTTTCTGCTAAGAAATAGATATTATTATTGATTTTAACTAAAAAAGGGGTATTATCTTCTAAATATGCCAAAATTTCATAATTGTAAAGTAATTGGAAATTAACTGTATATTTTCTAGATAGAAGTATTTTATCCGGATAATTCTTAAAAAAATTAATATAATCTTTATTTATTTTAAAATAATTATAATTAACATTATTGAATTCGATATTAGCTAAGTTAAATAAATTATAAATTTTTGAATTATTTTTTTGATAAAATTTATTGTAAATTAAGCTCTGATAAGTAAATAATATTTTTCCATTATTATCTATATAATCTTTAAATTTTAGTATAACATTTATAGGTAATGTTCTACAATCATTTACTATTAATAAATCTATATCAAAACTGTCTAATAGGTTTAAACTTTTATCGGTTATAATTATGTATTTGATTTTGTTTAAAGATAAAAATTTTTTAAAAAAATAGAATTCTTTTAGATATCTTCTATTTAAATAATAAAATGTATCATATGAAAAGTAGATTCCTATTATTTTAGTATCTCTATTTTTTTTATAATTTTCTAAATTTTTAGTATAAAAGTATTCAAACACTTGGTTTGAAATATAATCATAAAAATATATAATAAAACAAACGAAAAATATAAATAAAGAGAAGAAAAATAACTTTAAGAATCTAAAGAAATATATCATAAATTTAAAGGTTTTTAACTAAAAACATAATTGGAGAGAAAATAGATAAGGCAATAACTGCTGCTATTATTCCTGCTAAAGCTGACATTATAGGTTCTAGTAATTTATTTATTGTATCTAAAGATGTATTAGCTTCAAGATCAGCTAATTCTGCAAGTTTTTTTAGGGTTTTTGGTAATTCCCCGCTTTCTAAACCAGAATTTATTTGTTTAATGTACATAGGCTTAAAAGCATTATTATAATTTAAAATTTCTATTAACTCTCCTCTTTTAGCTTTATCATGTAGTTTAGAAAAGAAAGTTGCAAATGGTTCTACTGTCTCATTTTTTAAAATTAAAAAAGTATTTAAAAAATTAATACCACTTTCTAAACTTATTGCCCATAAATTTAATACCAAACTTAAATAAGAATTATATATAGCATTTCCTAAAATTGGAATTTTAAATACATAACTATATATTTCTTTTTTATTAAATACTAGCATGTTTCTTAATATAAAATAAACTGTTAAGCTTATAATAAATAACAGTAAAAGTATTTTTAAATCGAAAATAGATGTTAATATACTAAGTAATTTAAATGCTAAAGGTTCAGGGATTCCTAAATCTGCATATAAACTCCTAAATGATGGAATTATTAAATTCTTGAAAATCAATAATATAATAGAAATAACCAATAAAAATAAAGAAGGATATATTAAAGACTTTAATAAATTATTTTTAGTTTGTATTTTTCTTTGTAATATTGATTCTATTTTTTTTAAAACATAAGGTAAATTCTCAGCTTGCTCTCCTATTTTTAAAATTGATAATTCAATACCATCTAATATTTTAGATTTTTGAAAAGCGTTAGACAAGGTGCTTCCTGTTGTTACTAATCTTTTTAAAATAGACAATTCTTTTTCATATTTTTTAAATGTTTGGATACATATATCCAAGGAATATCCTAAAGGAATACCACTTTCTATTAAGGTTCTAAATACCATTAAAAAATTTAATTTCTCTGTATCTTTTAACATTATATTGAATTATTCCTTATATACCAATATTTTAAAATACACCTAGACCATTAAAAATATAATTTGAATTTACAAAATATTCTTAATAACAAAGGATCTATATATTACATTTTTATATTTAGAAAATAATTATAAAAAACCTTTTAATTTTTTTTATTAGAATAATTTTTTTTAATTAGTAATTAAAATCGATAGCTATAATTCTGTCAGTATGTATATTAAAAATATCAACAGGATCAATATAGGATAATCTTTTATCATTTATGTAATACTCATTTAATCCAGCTGTATTAAATATAGCGGAATGGATTCCACCATATACATATACACTATCTATATTTCTACTATTTAAATTTCCATTATTAATTAAAGATAAGTCAGAGTTACTGTTATACAGTGCTATATATTTTCCACATAAGACTATCTTTGGGTTAGCTAAATTAAAATTGCTACCATCTATTTTTATACTATTTGTTACTAATGTGAATAAATTATTATTGTTATTAACAGAGATATTATTTTTATTAATTTTATTTGGATCTATTAATTGGTTATTATAATTGTTAGTTATTTTGTTAGCAGTTTCTTCATATAATATATGTCCTTTTACTGTGGTAAAATAATTCTTATCTGTTATTAAGTAAATCTTTTCTTTTATTATAGCATTATTTGTAGATAAATTGTTATCTGTTCCTATTATAGGGTTAGCAAAAACTAATATATATATTAAAGAATTTCTTGTTTTATAAATAATATAATTATTACCTCTTTTTAAAACTTTATAAACATAATTATTAGTTGGATTAAGAGTAATACTGAATTCATTACTTTTACTTTGATTGTTTAGATTTTTAAATTCGTTAGCTAGTGATATATCATTAGTTTTTAATGAGCTATTATTTTTTTCGAAATAAAAAGTTTGAGGTGACCTTACTAATGTAAAGCTAGCTTCTGGATTTATACCATATAGTATATCTATTTTTTGATTATTAGGATTTGATTCATCTAATTTAAATAATATAGTAGGGTCATTTCCATCTGATTTTCTTATTATTATAGTGCCTTTAGTATTTAATTCTACATCATTAGCTGGAACTCCATATATTTGTTGCATAACATTATTTGGAACTTCATATATTTGTTGCATAACTATGTCAAAAAATTTATTGTAATAGTTTATTGGATCTAAGTCTACTTTATAAAGCTTTTTTGTATACTTTTGAGTTAATTCCTTATCAGTTATTTTTGTATAAGAAGGATTTCCATAACTATCAAATGTTAATTTATATGGTTGAGTACTATGTTTTAAAAGAAGAATATTAAATATTTTATTGCTTGATTTTTCAATATCTATTCTATCACTTAAATTAAGTGTATTACCATAGTAAGAATTACTATTAAAGTAATAGCCATTATATTGAGTGCTTAATTTATTATAACTTCCTAAATTAATTTTATATAAAACAATAGCTTTAGCTAAAGGATTATTATTTTCTAGAATCTTAACATAAATATAAGAACCATCTATATTTTTTATTTCATATTGATAATTTTTCCCTTTATAAGGTATGTTACCATTAGCTCTTGTATAATCTTGTCTATAAATATTTGTAGCTATAATCACTAAGCTTTTTAAATCAATAGTTCTTCTGGATTTTCTTATTAATTCTTTAGTTGTTCTTATATCAGATGAAACATAATTAAATAATATAATACTAAAAAATGAAATAAACAAAGTAAATAAAGTAAGCCATAAATATAAAGAAAATCCACTCTTAGTTTTATACATATTTAAAAAAAACTTCTTAGATAATTTTAATTCCCATAATAGAGTATAATGATTTTTGTTAAAGAAATATTAATAAATAATTACAAAATTGTTAATTTTTATAAATTTTCGCTAATTTTATATAAATTAAGTTCAAATTATTTTATTAAATATTTATTTTAGTAGATATTGTATAATTTTATCTGTAATGGGGAATCCTGATTTAGATTCAAATCCTACAAACATTGGAGCAGGATTTATATCTAAAAAATAGTAATTATCATTAAATTTTTTGAAATCCAATGCACAAAATTCTAAACCTGTAAATCTAGAAAATTTTACTATTGAATTTTCTAATTCTTTAGGAATATTTGTTATTTTAATTTCTTCTTTTTAACCAACTCTAAAAGTAGAATTCTTTATATATATTACTTTCCAATACAAAATCTGTTAAGCATGTTGTCTATAACAAAATCAGTTATATCTATTCCTAAAAGATTTAATATCTTTTCTAATGCTAATCTTAAATTTACTAAAACTAATTCTACAGGATTATTGTTTTGGTATTCAATAATTGCTTTATCTACATAATTTAATACCTCTTCTAATAATTCTTTTTGGAATATATCAGTTATATAAAAATTATCTTCTAAATTTTCTTTATTTTCAAAAAAATCAATAATAGCTTTATTTATTTGATCTAAATTAATGCCTTCTTTTATTGAAGTAAAAACAATTTTATAATTTTTTATATTAAAATTATCTATTATTTGTTTTATTAGTATTGTATTATTTTCTATTGTTTTATTTAAATCTTTTAATTCAATTTTATCTATTTTATTAATTATTATTATTAAATATTGATTATTGCTTAAATTAGATAATAGTTCTTTATCGTTTTGATCAATTGAATTTATTTCAGTTAAAAAGAATACTAATTTAGCATTTTTAATTATTTGTAATGCTTTTTGGATACTGATTTCTTCTATTTTATCTTGAGTTTTTCTGAATCCTGCAGTATCATATATTTTTAACAAAAATCCATTAAAGTTAATGTATTCACTTATAATATCTCTGGTTGTACCTGGAATATCACTAGTTATTACTCTTTCTTGTCCATATAGATAATTAAAAAAAGTAGATTTACCTACATTAGGTTTCCCTATTATTACTGTATCTATTCCTTCTTTATATATTTTTAGTTTTTCATAATCTTGTAGCATTTTTATTATATCTTGTTTTATATTTATTAAATCATTTATAAATAAATTATAATCAATAGGTGGGATATCTTCTTCAGGAAAATCAACTAAGGCTTCTATCCATGGAATCCAATAGATTAATTTTTCTTTTATTTCATTAATTTTATTTGATAATTTCCCGTTTAGGTTATTGAAAGCTATTTCTAATTGTTTTTCTGTATTGGCTTCTATTATTTCTTTAATAGCAAACGCTTTAGTTAAGTCCATTTTTTTATTTAGAACTGCACGTAAAGTAAATTCTCCTCCTTTAGCTAATCTTGCTCCTTTTGATTTTATTAATTCTACTATCTTATTTAATATAATTATATTTCCATGAGCACTTATTTCTACCATATCTTCACCTGTATAGCTATGAGGTTTTTTAAATATACTTATTAACACTTCATCTATGATTTTGTTATTATTATCTATTATATATCCATAATAAATTCTATAACCTTTAGAAAAATCAATTTCCTTATTATTCTTAGTTTTAAATATTTCAGATATTATTTTAAAGGAATTACTTCCACTTATTCTTATTATTCCAATGGGTGCATTTTTTAAAGCAGTTGAAATCGCTACTATTGTATCCTCTTTTAAAAGTAAATCTTGTATTAACATACTCTAATAATATTTTCTTCAAATCCCTTATTTTTCTTTTTTATTTAATAAAAGGTAAGTTTTAGATTTTTGTTTAAATTTAATATATGAAAGAATTAATAAGAGCATTTATAGCTTTAGATCTACCTTTTGAAGTTAAAAATTATATAACTATTTCTTTATTTGATTTAAAAAAACATTTTAAATATGAAGATATTAAGTGGGTTAATACTGAGAATTTACATATTACTTTTGCTTTTTTTAAACAAATTGATAAATCTTTAGTTATTAATAAGTTTAATCAATTGGATTTTAAAAATTTAAATAATAATATTATAATTAGTATAAATGAAAAGGTAGATAATTTTAATTATAAAGTTTTATATTTAAAGCCTGATAATTACGATTTCTTCTTAAATATTTATAATGAGATTTTAAAGGAATTTACAGGATATATGGATATAAAAGAAAAATTCATTCCTCATTTAACTATTGCTAGAATTAGAAATAGATTAAATCCTAATGAAATTAATATATTACTAAATTTTAGATTACCAAT
>JBMFOW010000002.1:0-32208 GCA_049969455.1 bacterium
ATATTAAAATGTCATAAAAATTATCAAAAAAATAAAAAGAAATATCTAAAAAAAACACAAAAATTTAATCAACAAATAGTTAATAGATTTCCCAATTTTACCTATTCAAAATACAGAAATAAATAATACTGTAAAAAAGATACTTAAAATACTTAAGATACTCTAATACTATAAAAATTTTTAAACAATAAAAATCTATTCTATAATAAAATTAATAATATCCTTTAAAGAAGAATAAGGTAAATTAATAATTTTAGAGACATTATTAATAGGAGAATATCTAATAGAGTTATAATGAAATATTTTATCAGGATAAAGAGAAATGATTTTCTTAGCATTAGAAAAAGCTGCTAAATGACAAGTACCTGTATCAAAACCAATAAACAAATCAGATTTATAACAAAGAGAAACATACTCTACCAAATCTAAATTAGTCAAAATAAACAATCTATTATGTTTTATTTTTTGAAATTCTTTTAAGTATATTAACTCCAAAGGTCCAAAAACTAAAAATATTATTTTATCTAATTTTAAAAATTGATTTATTAAATCATAGTAATCCTTGAAACTTATTCCATTTTTAAAAGATTTATAAGTTATATGTAGAATAATATAACCTCCATTTATAGAATATTTATTTCTAAAATTTTCTAAAAATAAATTATCTATTCTTTGCTTAAAATAATTAAATCTATCAATACTATAAAAATTTATTAAAGTAGTTCTTAATTCTGAATTATTTAAATTTATATCTTGATTATTTACTAAATTTTCTTTTTGAAAAATATAGAAAACCAAATTGAAAATATTAAAAATTTCATGATTCAAAACTGAATTAATATCTTCAAATAAAATAGTAATAGTAAAAAATTTTAAAACTAAATTAGTTAAAAATTTATTCTTATAAATAATACTATACTTTTTTTTAGATTTTACAAATAAAATATCATTAAAAAATCTAGATATAGGTCCTAAAAAAATAACTACATCAAAAAAATTACTATATACACCCTTCTTATCAATAAATTCAATATTATTTAATTCATTTTTAAACAATAATTGCAAAAAACTAATATACTTAGAATAAAAAGATATTCTTATACTCTCCTTATTTAAGTTATTTTCATTTAAGTTATTAAAAAATTTTAATAAAGGAATGCAAAATAAACTATCACCTAATCCATCTTCTTTATATATTAATAATTTCATAAAATTTAGAATTACAAAAAAATCTTAAAAAATAAATCTACAATTCAAGTTTATTTAAATCATTATATTTAAAGATATATCTTTTATCTAATAAAAACTTAGGACTTACATTCAAACTTATTAATAAACTAAAAGGTATTTCATAATAATTACCCATTAAAAGCTTTAGAATTAATTTAATAAAAACTCTTGGAATTTTTATAACAAAGTTAAAAGGTAATATTTTATTTTTATTTATTAAAATTTTTAAAAATTCAGAAAACCTTAAAATATTAGGATTTACTACATTAACTGCTTGCTTTATATTACTTAAATTATTACTTTTTGTATACTCAATTAAAAAATCAATAATTGATGGTATTTCTTTAGAATATATCCAAGGTAAAAATGGATCATCAAAAGTTAATCCAAAACCTAAATAAGAATTCAATTTAAATAATTTAACAAATAAAGCTTTTTTATCTAAAACAACACCTAATCTCAAATTAAAAACATTTGAATCTATTAAATCATGAGTTACCCTTTCCCATTCAAAACATAATTTAGACATTAATGAATAATTTAATATATTATTTCTAATAAAATAATTCTCATCTATTTCATCTTCAATATCAATTAAATTAGAATAATACCCAATAGCAGATGCACTAAGATAAATATAAGGTCTTATATTCAATTCATTAAAAATTTTTACTAATTCTTTATTAAATTCTACTCTACTATTATAAATTCTTTCATACTTAGATTTATTTATATAACCAAAAATATTCTCTCCAACAAAGTTAAAAACTAAAAACTCACCACTTTTAATAAAATTAGAATCAATTATTTTTTTTATTAAATCTTTATTTAAATATGAATATTTTATAATTTCAACATTAGTAAAATTATAAAAAAAAGGATCTAATTTTGATTTTCTAGTAAACAAAAAAATTTTTTTAAAATAACTTTTAGAAATAAAATAATCTAAAACATTAGAACCAACTAAGCCTGTAAAACCCCAAAAAAATAGATACATAATTATTTTAAATATCAAATATATTTAAATTTAAATAACAAATTTATTAATTATGAATAAAAATTATCTCAGTTTATTTTATTTTTAATTAAATTTTTGTAAAATTATTTGCATAAATTATTTTAGTAAATTAATAAATCATTTAATTCCAAACCAATCAGCTATTTTAGAAGCAATAGATTCTCCAGCCATACCGCCTAAAGCAGAACCAGCTATAGCAATCCCAGCTCCAACTGCAGCACCTATAGCAGTACCAATACCAGGAACTACAGATCCTGCTACTGCTCCTGCAGCAGCACCTGCGGCAACACTTCCTAATACCCCTCCAGCTGTCTCAATAGCAGCTCTTTTTACAGATTTACCTTCATCTACCTTTTCCTTAAAATCAAAAATAGCTCCAATACTAGTAGCAATAGGTCCTGCTTTCTTTGCTATAGTAGATGCTACCTTCCCTAATCCCTTAGCAGCAGCCCTAGAAATACCTTTTTCAGCTACTTCTTCAGATACACTTTTTACAACATCCTTAGCTTTAGAAGATATGACTCTAGGAGCTCTTTTTAAACCCTTTGCTCCATCTATTACTTCATCATCTAATTTAGATAAACCCTTTATAACATCCTTAGCTTTAGAAGATATGACTCTAGGAGCTCTTTTTAAACTTCTTGCTCCATCTATTACTTTATCATCTAATTTAGATATATCTCTTTTAGCTTCTTGTACAAATTTCTTCACTTCAGATTTAATAACTCTAGGAGCTTTACTCTTCAATTCTCTAGCCTTAGATAATATCTTATCATCTATGTCAGACAAACCATCCTTAAATTTGCTTTTAGCATGTTTCAAAGCTCCCTTTAATCCTTTTTCTTCAACATGCTTAGCACCTTTCTCTAAGAATTCCCCTTTCTTCTCAATAGCTTTTTCAAGTACATTTTCTTTTAATTCTGATTGAACATAATCTTGATACTCACTATCTCTCTTATTTTCTTTATTAACATTATTTTCTATATTCAAAGCTTTTTCAAAATTATTTGCTAATCTTTCCTGAATATTTATCTTCTCTACTAGCTTCTGATTTATATTTTTATCTTTGGTTATATCTGATAAATTACTAATTTTTTTAGAATTATCAAATTTATTAGATTTATCAACATAAGTTTTATTAGCATAAGTTTTATCCTGTTTTGCAACATGATTATCTCCACTAAAACTATTGTTTACTTCTCTCATAAAAACTACCTCCCGATTCTAAATTACCCTTTAAAATAAATTACCCTTTAAATAAGATATATACAAATTTTACAAAATATAAAACTAATTTTAGAAATTTTTAACATTTTTTTTACACAATTAAAATATTATATAATTTCATTAAGGACATATTTTTTGGTTAAGGTATCTGAGTTAATAAATTCTTGGTAAGTACCTTGAAAGATGATATAACCACCTTCATAAGCAGCTTTAGGACCTACTTCTATTATATAATCTGCATTTTTTATAACCTCAATATTATGCTCCACAATTACAATAGTTGCTCCCTTAGATAATAACTGATAAATAACATCCAAAAATTTTTGAATATCTAAGTAATGCAATCCAGTAGTAGGTTCATCTAATAAATAAATAGTTTTATTTACATTTCTTTTGGATAACTCATAAGCTAATTTAATTCTTTGACTTTCACCCCCAGATAAAGAAGGTGAAATTTGGCCTAACTTTATATAACCCAAACCAATATCATCCAAAAACTTTAACTTATCTTCTACATTCTTAAATCCTTTAAAAACTTCAATAGCTTCTTTAACTGTTAATTCTAAAACATCATAAATACTATATTTATTATCAAATTTAACCATTAAAGTTTCTAAATTATATCTTTTACCATCACAAGCTTCACATTTTATATACAAATCTGGTAAAAAATTCATATCTAATCTTATAAATCCTTCACCTTTACACTTATCACATCTACCATCAGGCAAATTATAACTAAACCTACTAGGTCTAAATCCTAATCTCTTAGATTCAGGTAAATTAGCAAAAATAGATCTTATTTCATCAAATATTTTAGTATAAGTAGCAACAGTAGATCTAGGAGTCTTACCTATAGGCTTTTGATCAACATAACTAACTTTTGTAATTTTTTCTTTATTAAATTCAATATCTCCATAAACTCCTTCATCAAGAACACTAATAACTTCTTGATTTAACTTTGAAGCTAAATTAAAATACAACGCATCTAAAATAGAAGTTTTTCCACTACCAGATACCCCCGTTATAACTGTCAATCTATTTAAAGGAATTCTTAAAGATATATTCTTTAAATTATTGAGTCTTACATTTTTTAGATAAATATAATTCATTTCCTTAAATTTTTCAAGATAATCCTTATTCATAATTTTAACTTCATCTTTATTAAATAAATACCTTAAAGTAGGACTATTTAAAAATCTTTGATACAAATTACTAATTTCTTTTTTTAATGATTCAGATAAATCAATAAAACCTATATTATTTTTTTTATCATTTTCAATATTATCAAATTCATTAAACTTAATTTCTCTATTATTTGGATTTTTAGAAATATTTTCTATAAAATCAGTTTTAAAATTTTTAAATAACTCAAAATATTTATGAAGGAAATCAGCAAAAATAACATATCCTCCATTTTGTCCACCTTCATAACCAAGCTCAACTAAAAAATCAGCATTACTAATAACCTGCTTATCATGCTCTACAATTATAATCGTATTATTTAATTCCTTTAATTTTAAAATACTTTTAATAACTTTATCAATATTATAAGGATGCAATCCAATAGTAGGTTCATCTAAAACGTATATAATCCCAGATAACTGGGATCCTAACTGAGAAGCTAATTTAATTCTTTGAGCTTCACCTGAAGATAAATTAGAAGCAGTTCTATATAAATCTAAATATCCTAAATCCAATTCAATAATAAAATCTAATCTCTTTAAAACCTCATCTAATAAATTTTGTATTATATCTCTTTGATTCTGATTTAAATCTAAATTATTTAATATATTTTTAATTTGATATACTGGTTTAGAAGCTAAATCTCCAATACTATAATATAAATCATCCTTTGTCTTTAACTTCACACTCAAAGCTACATTATTTAATCTATAACCATTACAATCTGAACATACTCTTTCAAAAACTAAATTAGATAAATCAAAATCATAGTTAAAATATAATTCATTAACAAAAGCTCTAATACCCTCAAAATGAGAATCCCCATAAATAAGTTTTTGTATCTTTTCATTTTCAATATTTTTTAATGGTTTATTAATATCAATATCATTAGCATAACAAAAATTCCTTATTTTTTCCCACCAATAATTCAATTTATACCAAGAATACTGATTTTTAGGAAAAATCTTAATAGCTCCATCTTTAATAGATAGTTCATAATCTATAACCTTATTTAAATTAAAATCAATAACACTTCCTAAACCTTTACATTTTTCACATGCACCTAAAGGAGTATTAAATGAAAACAACCTCCAACTTATTTCAGGATAACTAAATCCACAATTATAACAACTAAAACTACCTGAATACAATAAATACTTATCATCAACATATATTTTAACTAATTTTTGTTTTTCTTTATCAATAGATAACTTTAA
Source organism: bacterium (assembly GCA_049969455.1). Classification (GTDB taxonomy): domain Bacteria; phylum DRYD01; class DRYD01; order DRYD01; family DRYD01; genus CAKZQG01. The sequence continues at coordinate 5,878 of JBMFOW010000002.1, forward strand.
AGTAGTATCCATTGCTAAGGATACAGAATTTAATAATCTACCCTTATTATTTTCATTAACAACTAAACTATCTATAATAACATCTATATTATGTTTTTCATATTTATTTAATTCTATTTCATCATCTATATCAAATTTAATACCATTGACAATAATTTTAGTAAATCCAAGCTTTTTTATTTTATTTAAAGTTATTTTATGATCTCCTTTTTTATACCTAATAACAGGAGCTAAAATAGAAATTTTCTTACCTTCATAATTAGATAAAATCTGTTCTACAATTTCCTGAGGTTCTAATTTAGATATAACAACATTACAAAAAGGACAAAAAGGAATCCCAATAGATGCATATATTAATCTTAAATAATCATAAATTTCAGTAATTGTTCCAACAGTAGAACGAGGATTCAAATTTTTTATACGCTGATCAATAGAAATAGTTGGCCTTAATCCCTCTATTTTATCTACATTAGGTTTCTCTAATTTGTTTAAAAATTGTCTTGCATAATTTGAAATAGCTTCTAAATATCTCCTTTGACCTTCAGAATATATAACTTCATAAGCTAAACTACTCTTACCACTACCAGAAACTCCACATATTACTGTTATGACATTATGAGGTATCCTTAAATTTATACCCTTTAAATTATTTTGCCTAACATTTACTATATCTATAAAACTCTCAATTTCAGGATCTTTAAAAAAATTTTCTCTTAATTTTATTTCATTATCTATTATAAAATTATTATTTTTAAAACTTAAATTCACCAAGAATTCTCTTTCCCCAAAAAATCAGCAAAAAATAATATCTAAATTAAACTAAGTGTAATAGGAGTAGATCCATAAGTTTCAAGTACTAACCTAGAAGGAATATTATTCTCAGGAATTTCAAAGACTAAAGTACCGAAATTCATTCCAGAAGGTAGCAAAACCTGTAATATATAACTACTTAACCCTTCTATATAATCATATTTATTACCTTTATCATCATATAATACAAACTTGCCAGTATAAAGCTGAACTTTATTAGATAAATTTTGTTGTGATACAGTTAAAATAACAAACTTGAAACCAGCTTGTGGGGTATATAAACCTTTTATCAATTTAGATTCTTTTAAATCACTGACAGTTATTTTAAATTCTTCATTACTAGCACTTCTAGGAATAAAAATAGTAGGTGGAGTACCAATAAGAGATTTTTCTATATTTTTATTATTTTTATTATTGTTATCGTTATCTATAAAAGGTATTTCATATTTTTTAGAATCTTTTTTTACATTTTTATTATTATTTTCATTTTTATTTTCTTGTTCTAAATTATTATCATTATTAGATTCTTGAATTTCTAAGTTAGCTTTATTAATATTTTTTTTATAACTTGGCTTATAAATAGTTATGTTTCTATTAACCTGATCCCATTGAATTTGATAACCTAAAGGAATTAAAACATCTCTTAAAGCAATTAATAATTTACTTTTATATACTACAGCCTTAGTATATATTTTTAAATTAGAAACAATAAGAGCTCTTTCATTTGCATCCCAATAAACTGGACTTTCTAAAATAGAAGCTAAAGTTTGGGTATCTACATAAGAAATATTATCAAAAATATAAGCCTTATATGAATTATTATTATAATTTAAATTAGCTTCTAAATAAGCAAATACTTGACTTTTTAATATATAAAAATAAAATACAAAAAATAAAAAAATAAGAAATAGTTGCATTTTTAAAATATTTTTATTAATTTTAGTATTTTTTTTATAATTTATATAATAACTTTTCATTTTAATCCCTCCCACATTTTGTCCCCCCCTGTTTCTTTATAATTACTTAGTTTCAACTAAATCTATTTTTTTAGAAGATAATTTAATAGTAGCATGAGCGGCAGCTAATCTAGCAATAGGTACTCTATAAGGAGAACAACTTACATAATCTATACCAATTGAATAAGCAAATTCAATACTTCTAGGATCCCCACCATGTTCTCCACAAATACCTGTTTCTATATTTTTAACTTTTTTAGCTTTATCTAAACATATTTTCATTAATTGACCAACACCTTCAGTATCTAAGGTTTGGAAAGGATTAAATTCTAAGATATTATGTTCAAGATAATATGGAATAAATTTAGCTTCAGCATCATCTCTAGAATATCCAAAAGTCATTTGAGTTAAATCATTAGTTCCAAAAGAGAAAAACTCAGTATATTGAGCAATTTTATCAGCAATTAAAGCAGCACGTGGTACTTCTATCATTGTACCAAACATATAATCTATATTAACTCCTTCTTCTTTTAAAACTCTCTTAGCGACTTCTTCCAATCTTTCTTTTACAAATTTTATTTCATTAACATGTCCAACTAAAGGTACCATAACTTCAGGAAAGACCTTAATTCCTTCTTTATGAGCTTTAGCAGCAGCTTTAAATATAGCAGTTACTTGCATTTCATTAATTTCAGGATATACTATACCTAATCTACATCCTCTAAATCCTAACATTGGATTAGCTTCTTTTAAATTCTTAGCTTTAATCAACATTTTCTCATATTTTTCAACTAATGAATTATTACCTTTTTGTTTTGCATCTTTTATCAATTCATTCAATATTTCTTCTTTAGGTAAAAATTCATGTAAAGGCGGATCTAACAATCTAATAACAACTGGATAACCTTTCATTTCCTTAAAAATATTATAAAAGTCTCCTATTTGCATTAATAATAATTTATCTAAAGCTACTTTACGTTCTTCATAAGTTTCGGCAATAATCATTTCTTGCATAACAGGTAATCTATCTTCTGCCATAAACATATGTTCAGTTCTACATAAACCAATTCCCTTAGCTCCATAGTAATAAGCTTTAGCAGCGTCTTGGGGAGTATCTGCATTCGCTCTTACTCCTATTTTAGCAACTTCATCAGCTAAATCCAATAATTCAAAAAATTCTTTACTTGGTTTTGGATCTATTAATGGAATTTGTCCTAAATAAACATTACCAGTAGTACCATCTATAGTTATTATATCGTATTCTTTAACTACAATATCATTAACTTTAAATAATCTATTTTCTAAATCAATTTTAATTTCCTCAGCACCAACTACAGCGGGTTTCCCCATACCTCTAGCAACTACAGCAGCATGACTAGTATTACCACCTCTGCTAGTCAAAACTCCCCTTGCTCTAATTAATCCATGAATATCATCAGGATTAGTTTCAGGTCTAACCAAGATAACATTATTCCCTTCTTCACCTAACTTAGCAGCTAACTTAGAATCAAAAACTACTTTACCATAAGCAGCACCAGGTGAAGCATTTAAACCCTTAGCAATAGGTTTAGCTTTATAATTAGGATCAACTTGAGGATGTAATAATTTTTCTATTTCATCAGTAGAAACCCTAAGTAAAGCTTCTTCTTTAGTAATTAATCCTTCTTTGTAAAAAGAAACAGCTAATTTAACAGAAGCAGCTGGAGTCCTTTTACCATTCCTAGTTTGCAACATATATAATTTTCCATCTTCTATAGTAAATTCCATATCTTGCATATCTTTATAATGTTTTTCTAATTTTTCTGCAATCTTAAGTAATTGATCATAAATATCAGGCCATTTTTTCATCATATTTACAATAGGTTCAGGAGTTCTAATACCAGCAACTACATCTTCTCCCTGAGCATTAACCAAATATTCTCCATATAATACTCTTTTACCATCAATAAATTCCATTTCCCCAGTAGAAGGATTCCTACTAAATGCTACACCAGTAGCAGATTTCTCATTTAAATTTCCAAATACCATTGTACCTACATTAACTGCTGTACCCCAATCCTCAGGAATATTGTATAATTTTCTATATTCTTTTGCCCTTTCATTATTCCAAGAATTAAAAACTGTTCTTATAGATAATTCCAATTGTTTATAAACATCTTGAGGGAATTCTTTATTATGTTTTTTATATTCTTCTTTATATAATTGGATTATATTCTTAAGATCATTAATATCTAATTCTATATCAAGTTTTTTATTGTGTTTTTCTTTATAATGATGTAAAATATCCTCAAATGTTTTAATTCCCATAACAGTAGAACCAAACATTTGTAATAATCTTCTATAAGAATCAAGAGCAAATCTTTCATTAGTTTTTTTAGCTAAAGCTAATAAAGTTTCATCATTTAAACCAACATTAAGAATAGTATCCATCATACCTGGCATAGAAGCAGGAGCCCCAGATCTTACAGAAACAAGTAAAGGCATCTCAATATTATCTCCAAATTTCCTATTCATTCTTTTCTCTAATTCCTTCATTGCTTCTTTAACCAATGGCATTAAATTATTCATAGTTCCTTCACTGTCTTTTAAATATAATTTACAAACTTCGGTAGTAATAGTAAAACCTGGTGGTACAGGTAATCCTAAATTAGTCATTTCAGCCAAATTAGCACCTTTACCACCTAATAATAATTTCATATCAGCTCTTCCTTCTTCAAAAAAATATATCCATTTACTCATATAAATTTACCCCCTTTTTAGATATTTAATTAAATACTCTTAACATTAGATCTTAAATTATTTAAATAATTATTAAAATCATATAATAAATTTTCTAATTCTTGTATATTATTTTCTATAGTTTGTAATAATTCTTGCTTTTCAGATTCATCTGTAACATCATTAAATAAACTTATATTATTTTTAATATCATTTAAAATAATTAATATAGATTCTACTTTTTCTAACAATAAAATTACTTCCCCTTCTTTAGGTAAATTCTCTAAATTCTTATAAACACTATCAAAATTAATAAATGAATTATTAATTAAATTAATAAAAGCATATAAAAATTTAGAATAATCTAAGTTATTCAAATAATTTTCTTTAAATTGATCAAATATTAATCTTAAATTAGATTTAGTTTCAAATTGAGGTTTTATTAACTTAGAATTACATTTAGAACAATATTCATTATAATAATCATTTTCAAATCCACATTTTACACAAACGATCTTTTTCAATTCAAATAATTTTTCTATATCTTTATAATCTTCTAAAATATTTAATAAAATACCTTTAATTTTATTTTCAAAATATAACCATATATCAACAAGTAAATCTTTATTTTCATAATTACTAAAATAATTATTTATCATTGTTATAAAATTATTAAATAAATCAATATTATTAAGAATTAATTTATCATAGGGAGTAATCAAAGTATTTTCATTTCTTTGTAAATCATTAATAATTTCATTTAAATAAACATTAAAATTATATAAATATACAATAGATAAATCTTCTGAATATACTCTATAAATTACCTCATAAAGATTTTCAAATAATCCAGTTCCTTTTAATTCTTTATTATCATATCTTATATGTACTTCGTTTTCTAACTTATTCATGGAATTTAAAATATTATAAAACAAATTAGCCCAATTAGAATTTATTTCTACTCTATTAGGATAATTACTTAAAACTTGAGAATATAAATTTTCCATAAAAATCTTTATTTGATTTACCTTATTAATAATACTTTGATATAATTCTTTTTTAAATTCTTCTTTATTAAAGATTCTATTTATATAAATTTTATACCAATCATTTACTTTATCAAAAGAATTTTTAGTTCTATATTCATATAGATTTTTAAAAGCATTGATAGATACATAATTCTCATAAAGCCAATAATAATAAAGTATAAATTCAAACCAAACATTAGCAAATGGAATTCTAATTAAAGACATATCTTTAGAAACAATATAATATTCATAATCACTTATTTTAATTCCTATTTCTTGAATATATTCATCTATCTCTTTTATTTGATTGATATAATCTTTAAATTTATTTAATATAGCTTTATTTTCTAAAGAATCAACAATATCTTTAAGAAAAGTAATTACTTTCAAAGTAATTTCCTTTAGATCTTGTCCTAATAAATCACCTCTTATTTTTAAAAATATTTCATAATATTCTATTAATTGATTTAATACAAATTTCATATAATCACTATAATTTAAATCTAATTTAGTTAAAAAAGAATTTAATAAAATTAATTCCCATGATTTCAATTCATTATTAGGTAATAAATTAAAAATATTATTTAGATAATTCAACAAAATCGATAAATTGTTTAATAATTCATTTAATTTACTTAAAGATTCACCCTTAGAAAAATTAGAATTATCATCAAAAATAATTAAAGATAAATTTTTATAATCACTTATATTTTGAAATATTTTTAAAATTTCATCATTGTTTATATCTTTTAGAAAAATTATATTAAAAAAATTAATATTTTTTTTAAATTTTTCTAAAAACAAATTAAAATTATCTTCAAAATTTTGAATTGCTTTATTATAATTAATTTCATTTAAACTTAATAAAAGATTTAAATCATTTAGATATATAATAGCTTTAGTTAAATAAAAAATAGATTCCTCAAAAATATTTTTTAGCATTTAGAAGCCCACCCCTTAAAAAATAATAAAAAAACATAAAAAACTATACTAAAAGATCTCTTATCCCTTTAAATACTTCAGGATAATTCTCCATAATATAATTTCTTAATTTTCTTCTTTTTGCATATAATTTCAATAAAGTTCTATAAGATTGATTATCCTTAGGATTTTTTTTATGATATTCTTCTAGAAGATTTATTCTAGCATTAAGTAATAAAAACTGAACCTCAGGGGAACCAGTATCTTTCTCATGCCTTTGTATTAAAGAAATTATTTTTTCTTTTTCTTCCCTTTTTAACCCCATAATTTCTCTCCTTTTATTCTTTTATTTTAATTTACTTTTTTAAAATGGAAGGAATTTTAATGTACATTCCTTCATGTTTTGTATTATTTTCTATATAATCTTTTACATTTATTTCAGTTTTTGCTAAATCAGTTAGAAACTTAGTTTCACCTAAATGACTATTATAGTATACTTCAACATTAGTTGTATCAATTTCATTTAATTTAGAAAAAAAATCAATAATTTTAAGAATATCTTTTTGTATAATCTCTTTTTCAGTAGGTTCCAAGTATATATGAGCCAGATTAGCTAAATAATCTATATCAATAGTTAAAGTACTTTTCATTTAGGTGACAACCTCCCATAATTAAAAATCAGGGGCTTCTTGCTTCATTGTGGCATAACTTATCAAAATACTATTGTTTGATAGCACTCTAACAGTGGTCTTCCTCTTTATAACCGTTACTTCCCAATTGTCCATTAATAGTTTTTTATAGTGGTTTTCTCTAGTTGTTTTATTCTTATTATTAAGTATTTTGTAATAGAATGCCGGAGGCCGGACTCGAACCGGCACGGAGCTTTAACTCCGGGGGATTTTAAGTCCCCTGCGTCTACCTATTCCGCCACTCCGGCTTAAATCCAATCCCTCTAATATCCTATTCTATATTTACCTTAATTATCCTCTTTTTTTTATAATTAATTTTAAATCTAAAACTTAATTTTTGACAAAAAATTACTATTTTTTGACAAAAAATTACTAAAAACATTAGATTCTTCAAATATTTTTTCAAAAACAGTATCCCAAGTTATTTTTTTTGATAAAATATAAGAATAAGCATTACCACCCATTTTTTTAGCTAAATCTTTATTTAAATAAATCTTATCAAAAATTTCAGCTAAATTTTTTAAATCATTTTCTAAAATAAATCCATTATATTCATTTTCAATAAATTCTGTAGGTCCACCTGAATCCATTAAAGTAATTACTAACTTCTTAGAATAAAATGCTTCTAAAGTTATATATCCATAATCTTCATCATATGGAGTAAATACAATAGCTAAAGCATTAGCATACAATTTTAGTTTTTCATCTTCATTTATATATTTATCTATTATCTTAACCTTAGAAGATATCTCATTATCCCTTAAAAGAGGTTGAATTTTATTTTTAAAATATTTTCCTTCAATGTTACCAGATATAATTAATTTAACATTTGTTTTAGTATATTTCATAGCTTGAATAGGTATATGCTGTCTTTTAGAACCTGTTATCCTACTTGGAAAATAAATATAATCACTATAAGATTCACTATAATACTGTTTTTCATTAAATAAAGGAGGATACAAAACCTCAGCATCTATGTTGTTAAACTTTTTTAATCTATTAGCAACATTCTTAGAAATAGCAAAAATTTTCTTAGCAGATCTTAAAGCTTTATTATCTATTTCCGTTATTTTTTTCCTTAATTCAATATTTTTTTTATCATTTTTATTTAAAGGATTAAACTTAGTATCCCATAAATCGTAAAGATATCTTAAATGATGCATAAACCAAATAATTTTATTACTATGTTCTACTACATAACTAAATGGTCTAGATGTTATTAAAATATCACCATAATTGAATTTCAAATTTTTTAATCCTTCTATTTGTTTTAAGACCAAATCAGGATCATCACTAAAAGGAATTAAAATATTATCAATTAAAAATTCAGGATAATATTCCTTTAATTTTAAATAAAACCAATTAATAAAATTAACATTACCTCCATAAATAAAAGGTACATAAGTGGATAAAATCAATACTTTTTTACTCATTAAATAATACTCCTTTCACTAAATAATACTCCTTAAAAACTAATTAATTCATAAAACTAAAATTTAATCTTTTATACAGAAAATCCAAATCTTCTTTTAAATTATTAAATTTAGTTATATTTTTATTCATTTTATCTATATTTAAATCAATATCAACTAAAAAAACTCCTTGTTGATTATCGTTTAATTTAAGTAAATACTCAGCTTTAGGAGAACATATAACTGATTGTCCAATAAATTTCAATTTTTCATTATTATTTTCTTCAATTCCTATTCTATTAGCAGTTATAGTATATAATTTATTTTCCAAAGCTCTGATAGGCATAGCTAAAGGGCAATAAGGTAAAACCAAATTAGCAGGATGAGCTATAATATCAGCACCCTTTAACATTAAATTCCTAGAAACTTCAGGGAAATACCAATCAAAACAAATCATTACCCCTAAATTTATTTTCTTATCATTAATACTTACTTCAAATACTTCCAACTTATCCCCAGGTTCAAAAATAAATTTTTCTCTATAAAATAAATTTATTTTTCTATATTTTCCTATATAACCATATTTATTAACAATAACAGCAGAATTGTAAAATTTATTTTTTTCAATTTCCAATATTCCACTAACTATTATTAAATTATTTTTTTTAGCTAAATCAATTAATATATTAGTAAATTTTCCATTAGGTACTTCTTCAGCTAAATCAATCAATTCAGATTTATCTAAAAACAAATATCCGGTATTAGCTAATTCAGGTAAAACTATTAATGAATCTTTAATATCAGATAAATAATCCCTTATTAACTTATAATTATATTCTTTATCTTTAAATTTTGGATAAAACTGTAAAACACCTACCTTCATAAATTACACTCCCTTCAATTAATTCATAATTAATTTAAATATAACTAAATTCTAAAATAAAATATAATAAAATTTCATTTAAATTAATTCTATCTTCAATATTTAGATTCTCTTTATCTAAATTAATTTTGATATTTAAAATATTGGCTATTTCTTTAACTATAAGTAATCCTAATTTACCTTTATATAAATAAAAATTACTATCATTAGTCATTATATCATTTATAATTTTATAATTCTCTAAATTAGTTAAATTACCTACTTTCAAATAAAATTTATCTTTATCAAAAACAATGTTCAATAAAACTTTTTTATCAATAGAATATTTATAAGCATTATCAAATAAATTAGAAATCAATTGTTTAAAAAGATTTAAATCAATTAAAATATTTTTATTTTTAATATCCTGATACTCTTCTAAATTTTGATTAATCTTATGAAAATCAAAATCAAAATTATCTGAATATTCTAAAAAATTAACAAAATCATTAATAAAATTAATAAAATCATATAAATTAATAATTTCTAAATTAGCAATTTTTTTACCTAATTTAATTCTACTATAATCCAAATACCTATAAATCATATAATTTATTCTATCTAATTCTAATAATATAGAATTAATTTTATTTTTTATTTCAGGCTCAATATTTTTATTTACTAAAAACTCTAAATTAGCTTTTATAGAAGCAATAGGAGTTCTCAAATCATGAGAAATCATAGCTAAAGCTCTATCTTTTAATTCATTTAAATTATAAAAATCAGTTATATCAATAAAAATTCCTATTTTATTTAAATTATGCTCAAAAATCAACATCTTAAAATAAGATTTATTAAATTTAATAATTTTATCTTTATCTAAATTTATATCTATTAAATTTTTTAAAAAAAATTCTTTCAAATTTTGATCTATATTTTTATTTAAATAAATAACTTTATCATAATTATCTAAAATGATAACAAAAAATGGAGAATTATTAAAAATTTCTTCTAAAATTTTTTTATTTTGCTCTATCTCATTAATATACTTAACTAAAAAATCTTTCATCAATTTTATTTTAGTAAATATTTCTTTTAATTCGTCATTATACTTATAATTTATATCATAATCAAATTTTCCTAAAGAAACATTAAAAACAAATTCTTTAATAATATTAATCCTTTTTTCAATTAATCTAAATATTAAAATTGATAATAAATATGACAAAGGAAAACTAAATGAAATGATAAAAGAAGCCATATAAATTAACTCTTTTCTTATATCTTTAATAAAATTTAAGTTCATTTCAACAGCTAACATATACCTATTAAATGGTACAAAATAAGTTAAAATATAATCTTGAAATACTAACTTTTCTTGACCAAAAGGATTTGATTTCAAAAATTCGTAATCTACATTAAAAAATGCAGGATAATAAATTAATACCTTATAATCTTCATCATAAACAATAAAATAAACATATTCAGGTAAATTAGAAAATAAATAAAGTAAATAATTTTTATCAATAGTTTCTAAATTTTTATTAGATTTTAAAACATCTAAAATATTATCAGTAACATATTTTATTTCTTTTTTTTTGCTTTCAATAAAATATAATTCCCAAAACTTTATAACAAAAAAATTATTAAAAATTAAAAATATAATTACCAATAAAGCTATATAAAAAGAAACTACTTTTTTCATTAATTTTTTACATCAAAATTTACCTTACTAAATATAGTAATTTAAATACCATATACTCTTTATTATTTATAATTTTATACTTAACAAAATCATTTCTTAAATTAGAAATTAATTTTAATTGAGTATTTTTAGGCACAAAATTTTTGTTTAATTTTAAATCCCTAATTTCAAGATACAAATAAGAAATAAAGAATAAAGGATAATAATTACTATAAATCAAAATCTGGCTATCCCAAGAACTCAAAATAAAATAAGAATGCAAACTCTTAGGAAGGTAATCCCTATAAGGATCAGTAAATAAATCTAATAAACTATTAGGTAAAGTATTCTTATCTAAATAATATCTATAACAAGCTAACATAATGTATCTTTTATTAGATACAAAAACAGCTATTTTAGCATCTTCTTGAGTTTGATTATAATAATAATAAGCTAATAAAATTAAAATCAATACAATTAAAAATGAAATCAAAACCTCTAAAACACTATACCCTTTATATTTTTTATAAACACCTTTCATTTAATAATTTAAATTTTATTTTAAATTAAATTTCTAATATATTTCAAAATCAAAATATCCTAAATTTTCAAATTCAGTATTAGTTATTTCTTTATTTTCAAGTATATCAATTTTAGTAACTTTAGCTAAAGGAGGACCTTCTCTTATTTCTTCTATTACATAATCAACATTATCTCCAATTAATAAAACTTCAACAGTAGAATCAGGTAAATTCTTAGCATATCCAAATACTTTAAAATTATCTGCTTTCCTTTTTATAAAATATCTCATCCCCACTCCCTGAACCTTTCCATATACCTTTAATTTAACATATCTCATAAATTATCCCTTCCTAATTAAAAAATTTATATAACTTTAATAATAAAACTAAAGTTTAAAAAACAAAAAAAGCTTATTAACAAAAAATAATACTAAAAAGGCAATAGATAAAGGTAAAAAAGTAGCAATTAAAGTCCATTTAATAGAATTTGTTTCTTTATAAATAGTTAAAATAGTAGTAGAACAAGGATTATGCAATATAGAAAACAAAATAACCAAAACAGCAGTCTTAATATTCCAACCATTAGCAATAAAAATATCATAGATACTTTTAACATTATCCAATTCAGTAAAAATTAATTGAGAAGTATATAACATAATCAAAGAAGGAACAACTAACTCATTAGCTGGTAAAGAAATAATATAAGTTAAAATAATAACTCCATCTAAGCCAAAGAACCTACCAAAAGGATCAAAAAATTTAATAAGATATGGTGTAATGTTAAAATAATTAATTATCCAAACAATAGCTCCAACAGGAGCAGCCATGTATATTGCTCTTAATAAAACAAATATTGTCCTATCTATTATAGATAATTTCAATATATTTAATATATTAGGTTTTCTAAAAGGAGGTAATTCTAGAATATAGAAACTTAAAACATCTTTTAAAATAGTTTTAGATAAACCAAAAGATAAAATAATAGTAAAAATAAATCCAATAATAACAGCAAAAACTAAAGTAATAGCAGTAATAAAAGAACCTAATAATGGATTAGTTTTATAAAAAATAGGAGCAATAAATAAAGTAGATAATAAAATAAGTAATGGCCATCTACCATTACAGGGCATTAAATTATTTGTTATTATTGCTATTAGTCTTTCTTTAGGAGATTTTATTATTCTTGTAGAAATAACTCCAGCAGCATTACAACCAAATCCCATAGCCATAGTTAATGCTTGGTTCCCTGTAGATCCTACTAACTTAAATAACTTATCTAAATTATAAGCTATTCTTGGAAGCAAACCTAAATCTTCTAATAAAGTAAAAAGTGGAAAAAATATTGCCATAGGAGGCAACATCACACTAACAACTGCGCTTAAACTCTTATAAACCCCATCTATTAAAAAACTTATAAAAATATCAGGTATTTTTAAAAACTTTAAGACTAATCTTAAAATATTTTCTACAAATGAAAGAATAGAAGCTAATATATCGCTAATATAATTAGCTCCTATTATTGTTATCCATAGAACGATAGTAAGCAGGAAAACAATAGTAATAAGGCCACCAATCCTAGAAGTTAAAAAATTATCCAATACTTCTTCTATTTTATTCCATTTAGTTTCCTTATATACTACAACATCCCTAACAATATTATCTATATTATGATATATATTCTCTATTATCTGATCATTTAATGAATTATTATATTCAACTCTTTTAGAATCAATTTTTTTAAAGAAATCTTCCATTTTTTATATCCTAATTTTTTAATTACTCTATTTTAGTTATTTCCAAACTCTCTTTTAATAGATAAAACGCTTCCCAATAAAAAATTCTTTATTTTCTAATTTAAACCTTTAATTAACATTTACTTTACTAATTATATTCAAAATTTATTATTTTTATGAATTTCAATAGTAATTAAATAAATTTTTTTCATAATTTAAATATAAAAAATATATTATCTTTACTTTTTTTATTATTTTTACTTTTTCTTATTTAAGCTTTTTCTTATTTAATTTCTAATACTTTAAATTATACTATAATCCAATTTATATAAAATATAACCAAATTAAAGAATATTTTTCTTCCAATTTTAATCTTTAATACATATAATAAATTATCCTTATTAAAATAGATATAAAATTCTTGATAATAATATAAACTCAAAATTTTTTTTAAATTTTAGAACAATATAATTTTAATTTAATGGATTTAATTTTTTAAGAAAAATAAAAGATAAATTAATAATGTAATTTCAGTTATTAAAATTTAGTTATTAAAATATGGTTTTAGGTTATACATACTGGTAATAATGAGTACAGCTTTGTTAAAAATAGGAGCAGCTACTTGACCCCCATAATACATTCCAACAGGTTCTTTAACAACAACAAATATAATATACTGAGGGTCAAAATAAGGGAAAAATCCAACAAAAGAAGCAGCATACTTACCTGGTTCATATCCACCTTTATCAGAAATCATTTGAGCAGTACCAGTTTTACCTGCACAAAAATAACCTTCTACTTCAGCTTTCTTACCCGTACCCCTAACAACTACACTCCTTAAATATTTTCTTATCTCTTTTATAGCATAATCACTTAAAACCTTAGGATTTTTTTTATAATCTTTATTTTTATCTTTAATAAAAGTTAAATTAACTTTATATCCTCCATTAGCTATTATAGTCATTAATTTAGTAATATGTAATGGACTAATAGCAATTCCTTGTCCAAAAGAAATAGTAGCAAACCTAACTAAAGGTTCATTATTTAAATCACCTATTAAAGGTTTAACATCTGAAGGATGCTCAACACCACTTAATTCATAAAAACCAAGTTTATTTAAATATTCAATAAATTTTTTAGTACCAATTCTTTTCATAACAGATACAGTACCTACATTAAATGAATAAGTAAGGATATCTTCTAAGTTTTCAAAACCAGAAGTATATAACCCATCATCAGCATTAGATATAGTCCATCCATCTATAATAATACTTGGTCCACTAAAAAACTTTTCATCAGGAGATACCCCATTATCTAAAGCACTAACAATAGTAAAAATCTTAAAAATAGAACCAGGTTCATACATCTTAGCTATTGCATTAACTTGATAATTAACATGCTCTTTTTCTTTACTAACACATGCTAAAATTTCACCGTATATATTAGCTACAACTATAGAAACTTCTTTAGCATTATGTTCTATTAATTTCTGATAAGCTAAATTAGACAAAGCACTTTGTAATCTTGCATCTATTGATAAGATAACATCTTGACCATCTATAGGTTTTTTATAATCAATAACTTTAGTATAGATAGGATTTCCCTGACCATCAAATTGCAAAATATAATATCCATCTTGACCTCTTATTTTACTATTTTTATCTAAATATAACTCTAATCCTTCTAATCCTCTTTCATCAATATCTACTACACCGATTATATCCGTTAAATCTTTAAAATTATAAATTCTTTTACCACTTGGTTCCCTAATTATTTCAATTGAACTAATATTACTAAAAAAATTATTAAATATTTCATCATAATTATAAGCTTCAATGGTTTTACGAGATAACCATACAAACGGTACCCTCTCTTCCTTTAATTTCAATATTTCATCTTTAGTAAAATAAGGTTTAATATTTAATTTTTTTAAGATATTAAAAATATAATCTAATTCTTTATCATTAGTTAAAGTAGGCCTTATAGCAATACTATAATAAGGAATAGAATAAGCTAAAACTAAATTATTTCTATCTAAAATTCTCCCTCTAAATGAATTGATTTCTACCTTACCTACAGTTTGATTTTGAGCTTTTTTCATATAAAATTCTCTATTTATTAAATGAATACTAATAAGTTTATAAACAATTATTAAAACAACTAACAAAGAAAAATAAAAAATAAAAGAAATCCGGTTTTTAAATATTTTTTCGAATTCTTTATATTTTTTCATAACTATTAATTATATCCATTCCTTCATTTTTTAATACATCAAGTAATTGAGAATAAATTAAACTAACTCCCTTTTTTATAGTCTCTATATCATTTACATTTTCATTTATTGATTTTAATGAAATTTCAAAACTATCAATCACTGGAATTAAATTAGTTATTATTCTTTCCTTAGCTTCTCTTTTCATTTTTTCAAAATTCTTTTCCATTCTATTAATATAACTTTCATAATTTTCTTTGGGATTTTTATAAGCTTCAACTATTTGTTGATATTTTTGTAATAAATTATAATAATTTATTTCTTTTTTTTACGAAAAATCTTGGAAAATATATTATCTCCATTTTTATTATTAACACTATGATTAACATTATTATTACTGTTATTAAATAAATGTTTAATATCTTCTAAAGCTTTTCGTTGTTCATTGGTTAATTTTTCAGGAATTTTTAGATCTATTTTTACAATTAGGTTTCCTTTTTTTGTGGAATCTTTTATAGGCATCCCATGATTTTGAATAATAAACTCTTTATTAGGCTGAGTACCTGGAGGTATCTCTAAATCCACGAATCCTTCAATAGTTGGTATCTTAATTTTAGTACCCAATATAGCATCTATAAAATTAATTGGAATAGTTATATATAAATCATTACCTTTTCTTTTAAAAAGAGAATGTTCTAGAATTTTTATATAAATATAAAGATCTCCATTTTTACCACCATTTAGTCCCTCATGTCCTTTATTTGGTATAATTAATATATCGTTATTATCTACTCCTTTAGGTATATTTACCTCTATTTCTTCTTGTTTTGCTACATACTTACTTCCATTACATTTATAGCAATTTTTATCAACAGTAAAGCCATAACCATTACATTGAGGACAAATATGAGAAGTTAAAATAGTACCAAAAAATGACTTAGTTTTATAAGAAACCTGACCAGTTCCATTACATACTTTACATTTTTTTATATCTTCTTTTAAGAAACCTAATCCTTGACATGTTTCACAAACTTTTTTTACTAAAACATTTACTTTCTTATTAACTCCAAAATAAGCATCTTCTAAACTTATTTCTAATGTTAATTTTATATCTTGTCCCTTTACGGGTCTAAATACATAATCTTTATAATCTTTAGCAGTCCTTGATTCAAAAACAAATTCTCCAAATAAATCAGAAAATAAATCAAAAATATCAGCAGTAGAATAAGATCCATAATTATAAGAAGAAGTAGAAGAAGGATCTAAAGTACCATATTTATCATAAATTTTTCTTTTTTCAGGATCTGATAATACCTGATAAGCTTCATTGATTTCTCTAAATTTTTTTTCAGCTTCTTCTTTATTTTCAGCAATATCTGGATGATATTTTTTAGCTAAAACCCTATAAGCAGCTTTTATCTCTTCTATTGTAGCATTTCTACTAACCCCTAAAATTTCATAATAATCTTTCATAACTCTTTAAATATTATTAATCTTTAAATATTATTAATTAGAATCAGATTTCTTCCTTTTAAACCAAGATAAAATATCTTCATCCTTAACTTGTTTAATCTGTTCTAATATAGTATCTCCCTTAGTTTTTTGAGCACTGGTAGCAGGATTAACATTTTGAGATAAATTTTGTAATTCTTCTTGTTTTTGAACCCCCTGTTTTTCCATTATATTATATAATTCAGTACCCAATGAAAAATTAATACTTCTTAATTCTTCAGTATATTTTTTTATTTCTTCTATATTTTTAGAAGTTAAAGCTAATTGCAAATGATTTAAAGCTTTTTTAGCTTTATCAACTAATTTAGGATCAAAAATAACTTCATAATTTTTTAATAGATTCTCAGCAATTTCTATTTCTACATTAGCACGTGAAATAGCAGTTTGCTCTTCTCTTATTTTTCTATCAGTTTGCGCATGCTTAGCAGCATCTTCTATCATCTTTTCTACCTCTGATCTATCTAAATGTAAAGCAGAATGAATAACTACCTTTTGTTTATTCCCTGTAGCTAAATCTGTAGCACTTACATGTAAAATTCCATCAGCATCTATCTCAAAAGTTACCTCAATTTTAGGAACACCTCTTGGAGCAGGTGGAATTCCTACTAGTTCAAATCTTGCTAATGATTTGTTATATTTAGCTAATTCACGCTCCCCTTGTAAAACATGAACTTCTACAGTAGTTTGCCCATCTTGCACAGTTGTAAATATCTTTGATTTCTTTACAGGTATCTGAGTATTTCTTGGTATAATTTTAGTGAATCCTCCACCAGCAGTTTCAACACCAATTGATAAAGAAGTAACATCAAGTAAAACCATTTCTTTAACATTACCTTCAATTATTCCAGCTTGTATAGCAGCACCTATAGCAACTACTTTATCAGGATCTATATCAGCCCTAGGTTCTTTGTTAAATATTTTTTTAGCCATTTCTCTAACCATAGGCATTCTTGTAGAACCACCAACCAATATAACTTCATCTACTTGATTATATCTAAGATTAGCATCTTTAAAAGCTTGTTCTACAGGTCCTCTTAATCTTTCTACTAAATCTTTTGTCATTTCCTCAAATTCTTTACGTGTTAATTTATAATTTATATGCTTAGGACCTGTAACATCAGATGCAATAAATGGTATTTTTATAACAGTTTCTTCTTTTGAAGATAATTCTATTTTAGCCCGTTCTGAAGCTTCTAAAATTTTTTGCATTGCTTCCCTTTGTAATCTTAAATCAATATTATACTCATTTAAAAATTTATCAACAATCCAGTTAAGTATTCTATTATCCCAATCATCACCACCTAAGAAATTATCACCAGCAGTACCCAAAACTTCAAAAATACCTTCACCTATTTGTAAAATAGAAACATCAAAAGTACCTCCTCCTAAATCAAATACAACAATAGTTTGGATTTTATCTTGTTTATCAAACCCATAAGCCATAGCAGCAGCAGTAGGTTCATTTAAAATTCTAACAACTTCTAAACCAGCAATAGTACCAGCATCCTTAGTAGCTTGCCTTTGAGCATCATCAAAATGCGCAGGTACCGTTATTACTGCTTTCTCTATTTTAGTTTCTAAATAATTTTCTGCATCTAACTTCATTTTTTGTAATATCATTGCACTTATTTCCTGAGGAGTATATTCAATATCCCCTATTTTAACTTTATAATCTGTTCCTATTTTTCTTTTAATACTTTTTATAGTTCTTTCAGGATTAATAGCTAATTGCCTTTTAGCTAAAGAACCTACTATTCTATCACCAGTTTTAGTAAAACTAACGACAGATGGAGTTAAGTATTCACCCTCGGAGTTGGGAATAACAACAGGTTTTCCAGCTTCAATTATAGCCATAACACTGTTAGTAGTACCCAAATCTATTCCTATAATTTTAGGCATTTTAGTCTTCACCTCATTTAATTATTTTTATTTTAATTATTTTCATTTTGATTAATCCTGGGATTCTTAGCTACTTTTACACTAGCTGGTCTTATTATCTTATCTAATAATTTATAAGCAGGCCTATATTCTTTAATAACTGTTTCATCTTCTAATTCATCAGTTTCTACAATTTCAATAGCTTCATGTATTGAAGGATCAAATTTAGATCCTTCACTATTAATTATCTCCATTCCTTCGTTTTTTAATACATCAAGTAATTGAGAATAAATTAAACTAACTCCCTTTTTTATAGTCTCTATATCATTTACATTTTCATTTATTGATTTTAATGAAATTTCAAAACTATCAATCACTGGAATTAAATTAGTTATTATTCTTTCCTTAGCTTCTCTTTTCATTTTTTCAAAATTCTTTTCCATTCTATTAACATAACTTTCATAATTTTCTTTGAGATTTTTATAAGCTTCAACTATTTGTTGATATTTTTGTAATAAATCATCATATTTATTCTTAATTTCATTATTTTCCTTAATTAACTGTTCTGCTTTATCTTTAATTTTATTATATTCATCGATATTAAACTCTTCCTTAAGTGCTTCAAATTTTTCTTTATAACTTTTATATTCTTTTATTTCTTCATTAAATTTTTCATCAAACAAAGTTAAAGCTAATCTAAATAGATCAGTTAATTGATAAATATTTTCTTCTTTTTCTAAGTTTAATAATGCATTTTTTAAGGATTCTAAAAATTTATACTTACTTATTATTTCTTTAATAAAATCAAGGTTTTTTTGATATTTTAGTTTATTAATTTTTTCTTTTTCATAGTTTTCTATATTATTTTTACTTTGAGTATTTTCGATTTCTTCCATTTTTTTATCACCTTCCTATTTAAAAGATTCTACTTTATAAAAAAAAAACCCTTTTCATTTACTTTTTTCACATTTTTTTTACTTTTTTAATAAAAAATTAATTATATTTAAAACATAAAAAAAATAGAAGGGGGGGTAAAAGCATAGGTGTATATTTTATCAGTAAGCACATTTTCATTAAATTCTTCATTTAGCTTACTTAAAAAAGAAAATAATAATTTAAAAACTATAATAGAATTTAATTTATATTATAACGATATAGATAATCAATCTCAATTAAGTATTTTTCCTTACTTCTTTAAATTAGTAAAAGACAAAATAGGAATTAACTTAAAAGATATAAAGCAAGTTTTAATATTAAAAGGTCCCGGATTTTTTACATCCTTAAGGATAGGTACAATTATATCACAAACTATAGCATTTATAAATCAAGCTGATTTATACTCTATTGACACCTTTAAAGCTATTTTAAATGTTTTTTATTACTTTTATAAAGAATATATAACCCCTAAAGATAATATTCTAGCTATTATTAAAGTAGCAAGTAATAAATTCAAATTAGCTAAATTAAATAATTTTTTAAATAATAAAGAAGATAATTTCATAACAGAAGATCTCAATAAAAATGAATTATATCAAAAACTAAAACAATATTCCTTAAATAATAAAATAATTTTAATATCTCCCAATATGGAATTAGAAGATATACTAGAACTAAAAGATATCCTAAAAGAATCTGGAATAAATTTTATAGATTTAAGAGATATTTTTAATTCATCTAATATAGCTAAAGCTTCTTTTTATTTAAATAATATTCAAAAAGAAGATCCTTTATTAGTTCAATTAAATTACTAAGTTTGGTTTAGATTTTATCTTTTTTATCAAAAACTATAAGCCATAGCAGCAGCAGTAGGTTCATTTAAGATTCTAATAACTTCTAATATCTTAATAGTACCAGCATCCTTTTTAATTTTTTGAAATATCATTGCACTCATTTCTTGAAGGGGTATATTTTTTTTTTCTTTTTTTATTTTAGTTTCATAAAAATCTACACTAAAAAGTTTTAAATAAAAGTTAAATAAATATCAGTTAAAAAGGATTTTCTATATATTTAAAAAATATTATACTATAAGGCTTTAAAATATTACAACAAATTTATATATGAGTTCTATAAACAAAAAAATTTACTACTTAATTATAATTTTTATTACTTATATAACTTTAATATCTAAATTTACTTTTTCTGAAAATACTAAAGACATAGATATTTTTGAAAATTATTCAGTAGATCCTTTTCATTCAGTAGTAATGTTTGAAATAAAAAATTATGTACAATTGGGGAATATAGTTGTAGGTAGATTTAATAAAATAGAATGTATTGTAAATATAAATAAAAAAGATTTCACTAAAAGCAATGCAAATATTAAAATATATGTTAATAGTTTAGATACAGGATGGAAAGAACGAGATGAACATTTATTAGGTCCCAACTTTTTTGATGTAAAAAATTATCCACTAATAACTTTTCAAAGCAAAAATATAAAATTATTAACAAATAATGAATTTATACTTAATGGAGACTTAACTCTCCTTTAAAGATATAAACATAATTGTAAAAGAAGTAAATAAAGGCAAAAATTTTATGAATCAAGATATAATTATTTATGAATTTAATTATAGCATAAATAGAAGTGATTTTGGGATGAATAAAATGCTTGATTTAGTTGGAGATAAAGTTGATATTACTGCATTTATTCAATTAAATAAAACAGAATCTAAAAATAATAAAACTAAACAATAAAACTAAAAATAATAGAATAAACAAAATGAAAAAAGAATACTTTAAAATCAATGATAATATAATAGAAATTGAATTTGAATTAAATGAAGACAATCAGATAAATATTAAAAAAATTGAGAATTTATCAAAAATAGATGCTCAAAACATAAATAATATAGAAATAATTAGCTTTAAAGATAATAATAATTATACTGAAATAATATTTAAAATACAAGATCAGATTAAAAGAGCATTTATACTAGATAATAACATATACATTTTAGAAGATAATTTAATAAATGCTACAATAATAGACTCTTCAAGTATAAGGTCTAAATCTAAAAACATTACTTTAGAAGATAATCTTAATCAATTATCTATACAAAGTAATGTTAATATAAAAAACAATGTAAAAAAAGAAGATAATAAATACTACTTAGTACCACCATTATCAGGAAAAATAGAAAAAATAAATGCTAAAGAAGGAGATATTATTAATCCTAATTACATTAATTTATATAAAACAGAAGTTGTTAATAATGAAATAAAATGTATTATAATAGAAGGAGATACTCCAGAAATTAAAGCCCAAAAATTAATATCAAAATTAAAAGAACTCAAAGTTATCTAAAAATTTAAAGAGGTTTATAAAAATATGATTATGAAAAATTATTTTAAAAATAAGTGGGTTGCTATTCTATTTTTATTAGCTTTTAGTTTAATAAGCCTAATTTTATTTTTGATTCTATTAATTTCTAAATTGCATAGTAAAGAAATAGTAAATAATAATAGGAGTTTAATTTTAGTAATAGGAGATGGAATGGGATTACCTATTATATCTGCTTGGGATTACTATAAAAAAGATAGTATAGATGATAATTATTCAGTATTAGAAGATTTTGATGGAAGTTTCTTAGTAAGGACTAGAAGTAAAGATAAGGTAATAACAGATAGTGCAGCAGCTGCTACTGCTTATTCTACTGGTTATAATGTAGATAACTATCAAGTAGGAGTACTAGAAGATAATAAAAGAGTAAAAACAATAATGGATTTAGCTAAAGAAAATAATAAATCTACAGGAATAGTAGTTTTATGTACTTTAACACATGCAACACCAGCAGCATTTTATGCATATGCTTCTAAAAGATCAGAAGAACAACAAATAGCTAATTATTTACTATATTCAAATATAGATGTAGCAATAGGAGGAGGTCATAAATATTTTAAAAATCTTATTCCAAAATTTAAACAAAAAGGATATACAATCTTAGAAAATATTTATGAAATTAATGAATTAAAAAATAATAATCTTAAAAGAAATAAAATTTCCAAATTATTAGCATTTTTACATGAAAAACATCCACCAAAACAATCTCAAAGGAACTACAAACTCTCTGACTTATCAGAATTAGCTATAAATATATTATCAAAGAATAAAAACGGTTTCTTTTTAATGATAGAGGCTAGTCAAATAGATTGGTATGGTCATGACAATTTATTTAAAGATCAATTAAATGAAATGAAAGATTATGAAGAAACACTAAAATTTTTACTAAATAAATATAAAAACGATAACAATGTAATGATTTTAACTTTAGGAGATCATGATTGTGGGGGATTAACATTAATAGATTATAATGCTTCAAAATTTGATGATAATTTTAAAATTAACTATAGTAGTAATTATCATACAGCAGAACATATACCTGCATTCTATAAAGGTACAATAAATTATAAAATTAAACCCATTGTTAATAATATTGAAGTATTTCATATAATGAAAGATTTTCTATTAAATCAATAGAAACATAAATTTAAATTATATATGAACGTTTATTTAGATAACTGTAATATTGGGGAATTAGAAAAGAAGTATGTAATAGAGGCGTTAGAAAGTGGATTTATTTCAACAAGAGGGCCATTAGTAAAAAAGGTAGAGGATATATTTGGAGAGTATTTAGGGGGTTATGTAGCTGCAACTTATTCAGGAACAGCTGCTTTATATTTATCTTTAAAGTATTGTCTTAAGAAATATAACTTAGATCCATTAAAAGAAAAAATAGGGGTAATAATTCCTTCAGTAACTTTTGCCGCCACCGCTCATTCAGCTTTATACAATAATCTTATTCCCATATTTAGTGATATAGATTTAGATACTTTAAATATAGATCTTAATTCAGTTGAAAAAATTATAAAATTAGCTAAAAATAAAGGTATAAATGTTAAATTCATAATGCCTGTACACTTATATGGAAATCCTTGTAATATGGATGAAATCTTAAAATTATCAAAGGAACAGAATCTAATAATAGTAGAAGACGCTGCAGAATCTTTAGCTTCAAAATATAAAAATATACTAACTGGAACATTTGGGGAATTTGGTGCATTTAGTTTTAACGCTAATAAAGTAATAACCGCTTCTTCTGGAGGAATAATATTCTCTAAAAACAAACAAGATATTGAATATATTAGATTTTTAACATTACAAGCAAGAGAAGATTGGGGATATTATCATACAGATTTAGGGTACAACTATAGAATGACTAACATAGAAGCTGCTATATTACTAGCTCAATTTGAAAAATTAAACTACTTCTTAAATTTAAAGAAAAAATTCTTTGAAATATATTATGAAAATTTCAAAAACTATTTTGATATACTAAGATTTCAAAAAATTACAGATAATTCTATATCTAACTATTGGCTTATAACTATTATTTTTAACAATAAGAAAACAAATATTACAGAATTTCAAAAAAAATTAAATGAAAAGGGAATCCCAACTAGAAGAATATTTTATCCACTTCCTTTGATGGAATTTTATAAAAAGTACCAATTAGTAGATAACTTAGAGGATTTTTATAAAAACTCTTTATACATATACAATTATGGTCTTAATTTACCTTCTTCAACAAAAAATACTTTATCATCTATAGAATATACCGCTAAAACAATAACTAAAATAATTTCAAATAAAGAATATTAATAACTATAACTGAACTACCTAGTATTCACAGAATACAAGGCTTTGGTTTAGTTTATAATTTATATAACTTCTTTAAATATAACTCGAAGCTATAGCTCTCGCTATAACGAGTTAAGTATTCACTAGTTGTATACTAATTTTTTAGTCAACCCATTTACACATCAATCATTTCCATATGTTTTCGCATCGGGATTGAATCGTGCTTCGGGATCCCATCCCGGTGTGCAGCTCCAATTAATCCTCCTATCAAACCACCGGCTAATGTACCAACCCCAGGCCACCATAATGTACCCACAGCTCCACCCAAAACTAGACCAGCAACAGTACGACCCCATACCCAAAAAACAAATTTCCAGCCTTCTAATTTTCTCTTTTCTTTTCCCTTTTCTGATTCTTTTGAAGATTTACTAAAAATTGATTCTTCTCCCTTTTGGGAATACTCTTGTGCTTGTTTTTGAGCTTCTTCCTTAGCTTTTTTAAACTACTTGACTTAACTTATTTTTTAATTCATCTAAATCATTTGATACAACTTTATCTAATTGCATATTTTCTTTATTAATATTATTAGTTAATTTATACATATCAATTTTAGATAGATTTAAATTATTAAGATTACTTACATTCATCATATAAATAACCTCCTCGTTTATTATTTAAAGTATAATAAAATTATAAAATAAAAAATTGCACTAAATGTAAAAAAAAAATGTTAAAATTTAAATTCAAAAAAGAATATTATATAAAAACTAAAGTAGATTTTATAAATTGATTAACCAACTGATTAATAATTTGCTCAAAATCCTTTTTATATTCAAAATAATGATCTTTATTTTTCAAAATATCTAAAATTAGATGAAAATTATTATTATCCAATAAATCAATTTGTTTTTTACCCTTAAACAAATTATTATTAATAATAAAAAAATAGTAAATATTAACAAAGTTTTTATCAATAGAGACATATAATCCCAAAGGATTTCTACAACCCAAATTAAGGAATCCCATTATTTGTCTTTCTATAGTAATTTCAATAAAAGTTTTTATATTATTTATTTTAAAAAGGATTTGATTAAGATAAGAATTAATTCTAGTTTGTAAAGCAATAACTCCTTGTCCAACAGCAGGTACTAAATCTTGAATACTAAATTCATAAGATATTAAGTTATCTAAATTTAATCTTTTAATAGCAGCCTTAGCTAAAACTATAGCATTGTACTCATTTAATTCATTAAGTTTTTTTTATTCTAGTATCAACATTTCCAGTTATATCTTTAAAGATCAAATCATTTCTAAGAATTTTCAATTGTTCTTTTCTTCTTAAAGACGAGGTTCCAATAATACTACCTTTAGGTAACTCCCAAAATGATTTATTATCTTTTGAAATTAATATGTCATTAACATCTTCTCTATTTAAAACAGCAGCTATATTGGTATTAAGATTAATAAAATAAGGCATGTCTTTTAAACTATTAACAGCTATATCAATCTCTTCTTTAACAAGTGCTTCTTCTATTTCTTTTACGAATGAATTATTAGTATAATTTTTTTTATCTCCACTGGTTTTAATAGTTTTAATAAAAAAATCAAAATCTGGAAAAAAATTTTCTAATAAATTTAGTACCTTCTTAGTTTGAATTAATGCTAATTTGGATCCTCTAGTACCTAAAATTAATTGTTTTTTAAAAATCCCAGTTTTATCTTTTAATCCTAAAAAATCTTTATGAGTCTTTGAT
>JBMFOW010000003.1:0-30325 GCA_049969455.1 bacterium
AAAGTAATAATAATCAGGATTATCATCTAATTTAAGAGCCAAATTAATATAATTAAGAGCTTTTATCATTTCTTTTTGAGGCCCTCTACATAAATCTATAAAATTAAAATATTTTTATTAAATATTAATTTCATTAAATAATTAATTTTGTTCAATAATCTTTATTTCATATTCAATATTAACTGCTTTTTCAAGCATACTACTAACAGGACAATACTTTTCATAAGATAATCTAACAACTTTTTCTAAATTCTCATATTTAAGATTCTTACCCTTAAATTGATAAATCAATTTAATATTAGTGAAAACCTTTGGATGTTCATCAGCTCTAACACCTTCAAAAAATATTCTAAAATCAGTAACATTTTCTCTCATTTTATTTAAAATAGATACAACATCCATAGCAGTACATCCAATTAAGGCAATAGATAATAATTCTATAGGAGAATTAGCACTTTCAAATCCACCAACATCTTTCTTAGTATCTAAAACTATAGCATGATTACTGTTAGAATAAGCAATAAACCTTAAGCCCTCTTGATGAATTACTTCACTTTTAATAATATCTTTTTCACCTTGCTGCATAATCTTAACCCCCTTTCTTTTAAATTTATTTTTTTATTTTATTTATTTAATTTCTTTTTAATATCTTTAATTTTAACAAGTGATTTAGCTTTAAGTGAAATATCAGAATATTTTTCATAAGCTAACTCAAAACTTTGTAAAGCATTATCTAAATCATTCAAAGCTAATAAAATTTCTCCTTTAAAGTAATAATAATCAGGATTATCATCTAATTTAAGAGCCAAATTAATATAATTAAGAGCTTTTATCATTTCTTTTTTATTATAATAAATATAAGCAATTTTATATAAAATATCCTTTTTAGTAGGTATAGCATTTATTAATTTTAAATAATAATTGATAGCATCATCAAAATCTTGTTTTTTATAATAATAATCACCTAATTGTTCATAAAAATATGGATCAACATTATTAAATTTATCCAATACCTGCTTTA
Organism: bacterium; assembly: GCA_049969455.1. Classification (GTDB taxonomy): domain Bacteria; phylum DRYD01; class DRYD01; order DRYD01; family DRYD01; genus CAKZQG01. The sequence goes on from JBMFOW010000003.1 coordinate 1,022, forward strand.
TAATCTCAATCCTTTTTTCTTCATTATCCTCTAAATTAATTAAAAGATAATAAATTTCAATATTATTTTTATTTTTAATATTATTAATATATTCTAAAGCTTTTAATTTATAAAAATCATTTAAAGATGTAATATACAAACTATAATATAAATCAGCTAAAGAAAATAAAATATCATCTGTTAAATTTATTTCATTTATATTTTTATCATAAATTTCATTATTAATAATTTGCTGAATTTTATTAACATCATTTAAATCATAATTAAAGGAATTAAAGATAACCCAATCTTTTAAATACATTATTTTCTTTTTTAAAACAGAATAATAATCACTATCAAAATAAATAGAATTTTTAAGATATTTAAAATAATTATTAATATTTCCATTAATATACTCAATATTAGCTAATTTAAGAAAAGAATTAGAAATAATATCTTTAGAGCTACTACTAATAGAATTAATATCAGAATTATACAAGAGATCAATTAAATTTAAATAAGTTTTTTTAGAGGATTCTAAATCATTTAATATAAAAAAAGAATTAGCTAAATTTTGCAGAAAAAATGGATTATAATTATTTTTATTTATCAAAGATCTTAAAAAATTAGCAGCTTCTTCTTGTTTATTTAAATAAATTGCTATCTTAACATAATCATAAAGATATTTATTTGCTATATTAATATCTGTCTTAGCTTGATTTTGATATTCTTTAAAAAAAGAATCATAATTATTCTTTAAATTTTCTAAACTTTCTAATGCAAATAATTTAAAAACCAAAAATATTAAATTAATAATAAATAAAAATATTATTAAATTAATTTTAGAATTTTTATAAATTTTCATAAAAAACTCCTTTAAGTTTAAAATTTAATATAAGCTAATCAAATTGAGGAATAATAATAATTTTATCACCTTTATCAATAGGTTTATTTCTAATTTTAATTCTTTTTAAAAGTGATTCAGTAATCTGAACAGTATCAATTTCAACTTTATCATCAAATTCCACTTTTACATTATTTAATTTTTCGTTATATCCATCTATTTTAATCATTTTAGGAGGAGTTTCAAATACTTTATACCACTCTTCATATATAGCTTTAGGAAGTTTTATAGTAGCTCCTACACCCCAAGTTTTAAAAGGTTTTACCTCAAGCTCTTTTACACCCATATGATTCTTTTCATTTTCTTCTATAATCTTTTCTATCCTCTTATCATCCAAACCTAATACATTAACTACAACCTTATCATTATTTAGTATTTTTTCGTATATTATTTCTTTATAATAATAAAAAGAAGTTATTAAATTTGCATTATTAAGCATCTCATTCCTAAGAACAAGATTACCTTTTTTTACTAAAATAAAATATTGCTGATTCTTAATAATTAAATTAAGAACTCCAGTTATATTTTGTTTAGATAAAATACTTAATAAATTATCCATATCCTTCTTATTATTTATAACATTATTCATAATAATATTTTCGAATTTATAAAATGCTCTTAAAATTTCGGAATAATTAACAGGCATAGTATAGACTGTTATCTTATTTTTTTCACCATACCTATTTTTAAGAACAATAGGTGCAATTTCTTCAGGCTCAAATGACATAAAAACTACACTTATAATTAATCCTTCATCTATCATAACAAGATACTCTTCATTAAAATCCTCTATATTAATTAATAATATTCCACTAAACTTATACTTAGACAAATTTTCAAATAAAAAATTAATCTCATTTATACTATAATATACTGATTCTACGCCTTTAGTTAGTAAAAAAGTAGATAAGTTTATTTTCTTCAACATAAAAACAAATTAAAAAAATAATTATAAATCTTTATTATAAATCCTTAAGTTCAAATTTATTAGTTTTAGTTTTATCAGTTTTATTAGTATTAGATTTAATTTTAGTATCACTTTTTTCCAATTGTTTTTTAGGATTACTCTTAGAAGTAGATAAATCATTAGTTTCACTAAAACTTTTAGTCCAATCTTCATCATCTAACTTTAATACTTCTTTTTTATTAGCTTTATTTAAATTAACTTTAACTTTCTCAGCAGTAACAGAATTTAAAATTAAAAAAACTATAGTAACTACTAAACTAATAATAGCACTATAAAAAGAAATGCTTTTAATAAGAAAAATCTTTTCCATTAACTTTAAAACCTCCTTATAAATTTTATAATTCTAAAATTAAATTTAATAAATTTTATTCAATAGTTTTATACCAGTTACTTTGGGTTTCTATAACGTATAATATATATTTTTCTATTTCTTGTTGTTGATTAGGGTTGTTATAAATAAACTTCAAACCCAATTCATATTTTTTAAGGTATTCAACTTCCCTAATCCAAGTTACCTCAGCTTTTAATGAAACAGTTTTTCCAGTTTCCAATTCTAATTTAATATCTATTATTTTTCCTTTAGGAATTGGTTTAGAGATTTCTATTTTAGCTCCACCTAAGCTTATATCTCTTGTTACAGTTTTATATCCAGGTATGTCATTAGATAATACTCCTATATCTCTATTTAATCTTATATATTGTCTTTGATAAGCTGTTTCTTGTTTAATATCTGAATCCTTTTTTTCTTTTTGTTCTTTTACTTCTTTCCCTTTTTTAAAGAAATTAAATAAAAAACTCATAATTTAATCCCCCTATTATAATAATTAAACATTAAAAAAAAAATTCCCTCTTAAATTAAGTGAAAAGAAAACAACTATAAAAAAATTTCAAATATTTTTTAAAACAAAATTAAAAATAGCATTAGCACAAGAAACATTTATACTATCTATTTTATTACTAATTTCTATCCTTAAAGAAATAACATCAAAATTAGACTTTATTAACTCTTTTAATCTATTATTAATCCCTATTTCTTCATTACCAAATACTATAAAAATTAATCTATATTTTCCTATAAAATCAGAAATTATATTAAATTCATTAATTTTAATAGAATCTTGAGTATTTTCAGCTAAAATAAAAGCTACATCCTTTTTATTTAATCTTATATTATTCAAACTTTTATAAATAAAATCTAAAAAATTAGAATAATCATTTATAAAATATAAAAAAAGATAAAACAAACTTCCCTTAGAAGCTCTTAAAGATAATGTATTATAAACACCAGTTTTAATATTAACTAAAACTAAATTAAAGATTTCAAACGCTAAAGAATTCCTAAAGATACTTCCCAAATTTCCTGGATTCTCAATACTATCTAAAATTATAACATATTTGTTATCTCTTATAAATTCAAAATTAATAATATTTTGTTTTAAATTATAATTAACCAAAGCAGCTATTTTTAAATTATCAACTTTAAAAATATCTATTAAAGTATCCTTATCTACTAAATAAATCTTTAAATCACTTTTAGATAAATAATCCTTAATATCTTCAATTATTTCTAAATTGTAGGTAAATATCTTTTGAATTTTATAATCAATATTTGTAATTTTATTATTTTTTATAAATTCTAAAAAGGTTAAATAGTCATCAATAATGAATAAATTATTTTCTTTTAAATATTTATTATCATTTTTAATTTTTCTTAAAAACTTAAGATTATTATTTTGTTTTGAACTTAATTTAATTATTTCCATATACCAAAAAAATATTTTATAAAACTAAAGATAAAACTAAACTTTAATAGCTAACAAAGTGATATCATCAACGGGATTTTGTAAAGGCTCACTAAAATGTTTCATAATATTAATATAAATCTTTTCACAAAAATCCTTGGAATCTTTAAAATTATTATTTTTAATAAATTCAAATAAATTTTCTCTACCATATACATTACCTTCAGGACTCTTTATATCAACTACTCCATCGGTATAAAGAAATATAAAAGCATCTTTAGTTAATTCTAATTTATTAGATACATATTTATGATTTTCATCAATACATAAAGGTATATCATTAGTAGTTAAAGTTATAATTTTATCGTTATATTTTACAATAGCAGGTTCATGACCAGCTGATACATACTCTAAAATAATTTTATCATCTTCTTTTTTATATAATTTCATAGCAAACATAGTAATAAAAATATTAGAAGATAAATCAGAAATATTTAAGGTAAGTATCTTATTAAGTTCATTAACAGCATATTGAAAATCAGATAAAGAAGAAAATAAAGCTTTTGCTGCATATTTAGCTTGAGCAGTATAAATAGCAGACTTAGCACCTTTACCAGAAACATCAGCTATTATAAAAGTAATACCTTTATTTTTCGTATCTTCGATTATCTCTAACCAATCAGCAGTAATCTCTCTTGAAGAAATATGCTTATAAAATATATCAACTTTATATTTTTTGGCCAAATACTTAGTATCAATATTAGTTAGTAAAGCTTGTCTTATAATATTAGAAACTTCTACCTGCTCTTGTAATATAATAGAATTCTTTAAAGGTGTAGCAACTACAAAGGAAATATTATCTAAAATAAAATTAGTTATCTCATTAATATAACCTTTAGAAGTACCTATTATTATATAACCTAAAATCTCTCTAACATAAACTATAGGCAAAATAATAACATTAATTATATTAGGAATTTTTTTAAATTCTTCCCAAATTAAACTATAATCCTTATTCAATTTAGAATTATTTTGATTAATAAATATAGGTTTATAACTAATTCCTAAATACCCTAATCTACTTAATATACTATATATATTTATCTTTTCATTTAAATTTTCTGGATCAATTAATGGAAAATAATAATTATTATATTTTTTTTGTATAAAAATAAAAACTTCATTATTAAGTAATTTTTTAAGAAACAAGAATAAATTATTAATAACATTCATAGGATCTAAAACAGAGGTAATAATTTGGAGAAAATCATATAACATTTGAGTACCAACTAACCTTTCTTGTAAAAAAGCATAAATAGAAGCATTCTCAAAAAATACCCCAAAATAACTACCTAAGCTCAACAATAACTCAATATCATCTTCATCAAATCTCTTCCTTAAACTAAAAACTAATAAAACTGGATTTAAATTAGATGTTTCTGTATTAATAGGTATAGCTATCATACTTTTTAATCCCAAAGATTTAACATAATCATAGATATTAACATCATCCAAAAATAAATTAAAATCATTAATAATAAAAGGCTTTAAATTATTAACTGAATCTACTAATTTATTTCTTATACTACTAGGTAAGTTATTTAAAATAATTGATATTAAACTTTTATAATGTTCTACTGTTTTTAATACTAAAGGAACATTTGACTTAACAGAAATAAAAACCGGAATAGAATAAGGAATAAGTAAATTAACTTCTTTAATAATATCATTTATTAAAGAATTCAGCTCCCTTTTAGAAGAGTACTCAAAAATAATTCTATTAATTATTTTACTTTCCTTAGATTTAGAAAGTAATCGTTGATATATATTTACTCTAACAAAAGAAGTTGAAAATAAAATAGCTAAATAATCTGAAATATCTTTAATCAAATTAAAATAATCTTTAACTAAATTTTTATCTACATCAGTTAAAACAAATCCCTCTAAATTACCTTTTTGAACAATAGGAATAATAATATAAGGCTTAGATAAAATTAAATCAAAAAATTTAGTTAAATCAGTTTTATAAAAATCTTTATAAAATATAATAGCTCTATATTTAGTAAATTCACTCATTAATTCATTATCTATAAAAGCAGCAGATAAACTAGATTCCTCTATAAAATTAATTAATCTACTATCTTTAAAATTAATATAATTAGGTTTAAAAATTTCACTCTTTGTCTTTAAAAAAATAACTACATTAGAAGAATTCAAAATATTTTTTAAAGATTTATTAATAGTACTAAATAATTCATCAAAAGTTAAAACTTCAGATAACAAAGTAGAAGATATAAATAATTTTTCTAAGAAATTATTTTTTATTCCCAATTGTTCAAATAAAACTCTAGTTTCAATAGCAGTAGCTATATTTGTAGTAACAATAGAAATAAAATTCTCATCTACCTCAACTACTTCATTAGGATACAATAAAACAAAAGCACCTTTGCCTATCCCAGGTACATTAAAATTCTTTATAACCAATTTATTAACATATTTTACATAATTGTCATTTATATCCTTTATTTCATAAGAATCATTTATAACTACTTTCTCATTATAAATCTCTTGCTTTATAGAAGGAATAATAAACTTAATGTCCTGCTCAATAAGTTCATTAATAACACTGTAAACTACTTTATCTTTAAATAAAATTAAGCATCCACTACACAAAAGTAAATCCCTACTAACGTTACATACAATATTTAACAATAAATCTATATTTAAAGAAGATAATATAGCTTTAGATATATCGTAAAAAGCCTTCTTGTAACTTTCAAACTTTATTTTACAATAATTACCTTTTAAAGTTTCTTGCTCTAAATCATACAAAGAACTGAATAAATATACAAAAGTCTCTATATTACTCTGCAATAAATCAATTAATACACTTTTAAGAAATTGATCAGTTAATAATAATTTACATAAAACATAACCTATTACATTTTCCTTCAATTTTAACTCAATAATAAAATTATCATTATTGTTTTTTATTTCACTATCTTCAAAAAAACAAAAGACCCCACTATTAATATTTATTTCTTGATTTAAATTAAAATCTAACTTATTTAGATAAAACTTTATTAAATCTTTATAAGTATAATTTAAAAAATTACTTGAATTTTCAGGATTAGAGTATAAATTTTCAAGAAAAATTAAAGTATCTTTATTAGCTTTTGAAATAGCCTTAATCAAATTTTCAAAAAAATTTTCCATAAACTAATTTTTGCTAAAATTAATTTATACTAAATATACCTTTTATAACATATCCACATTTATTACATTTATTTTTATCCATATTAATTTCTAACACTTTAAACCCATATCTCTTAATAACAATATTATTACAATTAGGACAATAAGTATGTTCATATTCCAATCCAGGAATATTACCAGTATATACATAATTCAATCCCATTTCCTTACCAATATTATAAGCTCTAATTAAAGTTTCAGTAGGAGTACTAGGAGTATCTGACATCTTGTAATCTGGATGAAATGCAGTAACATGCCAAGGAATATCCTTATCAACTGAATATAAAAATTTGGCTATATTTGCTAGTTCTTCATTACTATCATTATAACCAGGTATAACAAGAGTAACCACTTCCAAATGAAATCCTAAAGCTTTAATATTTATAATACTATCCAAAACTCCTTTTAAAGTAGCCCCTAATCTTCTATAACTCTTCTCATTAAAAGCTTTTAAATCTACTTTGTAAAGATCACATACAGGCCTTATATACTTTAAAGAATTAATAGTAGCATACCCATTAGAAACAAATCCAGTTAAAAAACCTTCTTGCTTAGCTAACTCAAAAACTTCATAAGACCATTCAATAGTTATTAACGGCTCATTATATGTTGATACTATAACTTTTGATCCATATTTCTTTGCTAACGATATAATTTGATATTTACTTATAGGAATAAACTGCCCCTTAACCTGCTTATCCTTTAAAAATTGAGAAATATCCCAATTTTGACAATAAGAACAATGATAATTACACCCCAGCATCCCATAACTCAATGCAAAAGAAGAAGGTAAAACATGAAAAAATGGTTTCTTCTCTATAGGATCATTAGCTATAGTTGCAACATAATTATAAGGTACAAAAAGATTACCACCTTCATTATATCTAACTTTACATATACCACTTTTACCATCAAATATCAAACACTTATGATTACATGCCAAACATTTTACTTTATTATTTTCTAACTTTTCATAAACTATACCTTGTTTGACAAATTTTTTAATAGTATCTATCATAAACCTCTAACCCCTATTATTTATTATACATTTTATATTAAATTTCCCTACTAATTTATATAAATTAAAAAATTAAAATAACTTGTTTTCTTTGCCTTGAATTATCCTAATAAAATTATCCCTATGTTTAAGCAAAATAATAAAAGAAACAATAATTAATGATACTAAAAATAATTTACTATTTTTGTAATTACCACCAAATAAATTAAATTTTAAATTAAAGAATAAATAAACTAAACTAATAAATAAAACAAAACTAGCAGCCAAGATAGATCCTAAAGAAGAATATCTACTAATTAAAACAGAAATAATCCAGATAATTAATCCAATGATACTAATTAAAGGAGATATAGCTAAGAAAACTCCAAAAGAAGTAGCAACCCCTTTTCCTCCTTTAAATTTTAAAAAAATAGTAAAACTATGACCTATTATTGAAGCTAATCCAATAATTAAAACCTGATAATCAGGTAATTTATAATTAATAGCAATAAAGGTAGGTAAAAAACCTTTAAACGAATCCAAAAATAAAACAATAATTCCATAAATAGGGCCAACATTCCTAAACACATTAGCCATCCCAATATTTTTACTCCCAACTTTCGTTATATCAATACCTCTTAACTTTGCAATAACATAACCAAATGGAATACTACCTAAAATATATGAAATTATTAACAAAATAAAAAATATATCCATAACTAAACTAACATATTTAATTTTAACAATTCATTATAAGAAATCTCTTTTAGTTTTTTATTTTCAATAGTATATATCTTATCAACAAAATTGAGAGTAATAGGTTTATGAGATATAATTATAACAGTTTTAGAATTAAAATAATTTTCAATAGAAGAGATAACAATTTTTTCAGTAATAGGATCTAAAGCAGAAGTTGGTTCATCTAGGATAATAATATCAGGATTTTTAAGAAAAATTCTAGCTAAATTAATACGCTGTTTTTGCCCACCAGATAAGGTTTTACCATCCTCTGAAATAATAGTATCATAACCATTAGGTAATTTAATTATATCTTCATGTATTTGTGCTAATTTACAAGCGTTTACTATTTCTTCAAAAGTAGCATTATCCTTAGCATATCTTAAATTATCAATTATACTTCCTTCTATTAAATAATATTCTTGAGTTAAAATACCTATTTTATTTCTTATTATTTTAGGATTAATAACAGATAAATCCATATCATCTATTAAAATTTTTCCATTATTAGGTAAATAAAATTTAGTTAATAAACTAATAATAGAAGTTTTTCCTATACCAGTTTTTCCAACAATAGCTACTTTTTGACCTGAATCTATTAGTAAATTAACTCCCTCTAAAATTAATTGATCTTGATTATATCCAAAATAAACATCTTTAAACTCAATTTTTCCTTTTATATCAATATCTTCATTTATCACATATTTTTGATCATCAAATTCATTTTCATTTAATTCTTTAAATATATTCATTAGAGTATCAATATATCCAAAAATAATTTTAGTATTAACTAAAGAAGCAGATAAATTAGTAATAGGAGAAACAGAGATAGCAACATATCCCCAGTATATTAAAATATCACTAGGTTTAAAAACCCCCTTGATAACTAAGTATCCTCCATACCAAGATATCACAATTAAAGATAAACTTGCAACAATTTCTGTTACTGGCTTTTGCAACGATAAAATATTAGCTAACTTTAATCTTAAATTTAAAATATTATCTAATAATTGATATATATTTTGTTTTTCAAATTCTTCTTTATTAAAACTTTTAATAAATTTTATCATCCTATAATTTTGAACTAACTTAGAATTAAGAGCAGAAATTTTTTCTAATAATATATCACTAGTATTACCAATTTTTTTAATATAATAATTAAGGGTATAACCAATAAAAGGAAGTCCTATAATAGTTATAATACCCAAAATAATGTCTTTATAAAATATCCATATTAAAACAAATACTAATATAAACAAACTATTAATATAAGTTAATAATAAAGGGGTTAAATCAGAAGCAATAGCACCTATATAAGAAATAGTTATAGAGTATAATTCACCACTATTTTTTTTATCTAACTTACTTAAAGGCTGAACAATTATCTTATAAAAAATCCGCTTTTGTAGATCAGTTAATATTTTTAAATTAGCTTTAGTTAATAAAAAAGATTGTGAATATTGAGAAACCCCTCTTAATATAAACAAAACTATTGTAACTAAAACCAATAAATTTAAATAATAAAAACTTTTATACTGATAAATAATATCAAATAACTTAGAAAATATAACTGGTTGTAATGCAGTTGTTATATTAAATAAAATGGTAGATAATATTATTAAAATTAGCTCTAAATATGGAATCTTTAAATTTTTAAAAAATTCTTTAACATTTTGATTATAACCTATAAATCTTAATTTATCTTCAATGACTTTTTTAAAATTCTTAAACATAATTAATTATTATTCAATTAATTTAAATTTTTCTCCTAAGTAATACTTCCTAGCTAATTCATTATTAGATATTTCATAAGGAGTACCTTCAACCATTACTTTACCATCAGATATTATATAAGCTCTATCAACTATTTTTAAAGTTTCATAAACATTATGATCAGTTATTATAATCCCGATATTCTTTGATTTAAGTTTTTTAAGGATAATTTGAATTTGTTCAATAGTAATAGGATCTACTCCACTAAATGGTTCATCAAGTAATAAAAACTTAGGATCTATTATCATAGTTCTTGCTATTTCTACTTTTCTTCTTTCACCTCCTGATAAAGAATACCCATAATTCTTTCTAACCTTATTTAATCCAAATTCATCAAGTAATTCCTGGATCTTTTGGTTGATAATATTTTTATCTTTATAATAAAATTCTAAAACTAATCTAAAATTATCTTCAACAGTTAATCCCCTAAAAATTGAGCTTTCTTGAGGTAAATAAGAAATCCCAAATTTAGCTCTTTTATATAAAGGTAAATCAGTTATTTCTATATCATTAAAATAAATTTCACCGCTATTAGGCTTAGTTAAACCTACAAGCATATAAAAAGTAGTAGTTTTACCTGCACCATTTGGCCCCAATAATCCCACCATTTCTCCCTGTTTTAATCTTAAACTTATACCATCTACAACTTTCCTTTTTGAATATATCTTAACCAAATCCTTACAACTTAATTCATTAAAATCTTTTTTTAAACCATCATTACTCATATTAATGAGAACCAATAAATAAAACCCTTAATTCATTATTATATATATCATTTTTTATTTTTAAAACTCTTTTAATTATCAGTTTTTTTGTTTTATCTTTAGATTTAGGTTCTAAATAAACTACAAAATTCTCTTTATCATTTTCTAATTTATTAATTTTATAGTATATTAGTCTATTTAGTAAATCATTTTTTATTTTATTTTCTTTTTTAGCATCATCAAAATCCTTAAAAACATCATAAATATTCATACTTATTAAATTTTGTTTATTACTTTGTCTATTACTTTGTTTATCACTTGCGCCTTGATTAGAATAAAAAACAAATTTTTCTTTATTAAAATAATCTAAATTAGAATATAAAAATTTAATAATATCATTAACCTTTATAATTAACAAGTACTTATTCATTTTATTAATTCCTGCTAATTTTAAATAACTTTCAGAAATTTTATTATCACTTGGAGTTATTAAATTATTTAATAATTGTATAAATCGATTAGGATCATTTTGTATAATCCTTTCAAATGATTCATAATATAATTCAAAATCTGAATTATTTAAAACATAAGGATATTTTAATAAATAATTATTATATTTAGCAGCAGAAAACTCATCCTTTAATTTAGAAATATACCCTGGATGTAAAGTAGTTTGTTTATCAGCAGGTAATACCCCTAAATCAAGTGCTAAATCTATCTGAACCTCAAAATCCCATAATTTAGAAGCTAAATAATAACAAGATCTTACTTTATCATTATTATTAGTTTTAGTAGTTATAAAAATTCCATAAGTAATAACTGGATTATCTATTAGCATAGTATTAGATTTTATGGGAAAATATTTAGCACTTTTATCAACATTATAAATTAGTGAATAAAGCTCAGATTTAGTTTCGTTAGATCTTAACTTATTAGAAGAATTTAAATAAATTTTCCAAAATTTAACATAATCAGTAGCATTAGATAAAGCTCTGCAATAACTAATAACTTCCGGTAAATTCAAATTACTTACCTTAGGCAAAACTAAATCCTTAGTATTACTAACATAATATAAAGAATAAGCAAATAAAGGTAATGCATAAATATTATTATTATCATAAACACTATTTTTCATAAAATCTACAGTATAACTTTTAAATACCGAAAAAATCGTAGGATTTGAATTCAAGTACTCATCAAAATAAAGTAAATTATACTTATTTTTTATAATATAATACATTTCTAATGGGGCAATAATTATATCAGGATTACTATTAACTATAACTGAATTAAAATCCTTAAAACTACTTATATTATAATACTCTATATCAAATAATGACAAACTTTTTAAATTTCTATAATTTTCAATATGCTTATTTATAACATTACTAAATTCAGGATTAAAAAATAAAGAATAAACTCTTATACTATCCTTAGCACTCACAGTTAAAACCATTAAGCTAAAAACAAATAAAAAAAATATAAAAACATAAAATACAAATTTAGCATTATATATATATTCTTTTATATTAAAATAAATTTCATTTTTTTTAACCATAAATTCCTCCTTGTGAATTACCTTATATATGTTATACAAAGCTTCTGGTGGGTTCAGACAGTTTGTAGTATCCTTTATAAGCAGGTTCAAACCGTCTATACTTCTTTTATTCCCACTATATATTGAAATAATCAGATATTATAGCTACTTTTTTAGCTTGTGAAAAATCTCAATAGGGTAATCTTAAACCGCTTATTAAGTTAAAAATTCCAAGCTTCTTAAGAAATTTTCTTTATTCTTTAAAATTTGCATTTAAATTTCTTAAGAACTTTGTTTTTCCATAATTCTTTCTTTACTATTGCTTAAAATTTAGAAATTTCTTTTACTATTATGTAAACTTCTTTTAATTATTATATAGTTAACTATTTGAAAATCTCAAAAACTTTTAAGTAATTATTTTTTAATATCTTTATTCCTATAATACACAATTTTAGAGAGCAATTTTAGTTCTAAAAAAATCTTTATTTATTTTAAATATTTATTTTTAATTAATTTTTAAGTTTTAACTAGATTATTTATTTTTTGTTTAGCTTCTTGATATTTTTGTTCTATAACATCCCAGTTTAATACATTCCAGACAGCATTTAAGTAATCAGCACGTCTATTTTGATATTTTAAATAATAGGAATGTTCCCATACATCAATCCCCATTAAGGGAATAAAACCATCCATATAAGGGTTATCTTGATTAGGTGTAGAAATAACATGTAATTTACCGAATTTATCAATAACTAACCAAGCCCAACCAGAGCCAAATCTACTCAATGCTGCTTTATTTAATAATTCTTTAAAATTATTAAAATTACCAAAAGTTTCATTTATACTTTTTGCTAATTCACTTGTAGGTTCTTTACTCCCATTAGGTTTTAAAATTTCCCACCATAAAGAATGGTTTAAATGTCCTCCACCGTTATTCCTTACAGAATCTCTTATATCAGAAGGTAAAGCATTTAAATTAGTAATTAAATCTACTAAACAATACTTTTGAAGATAAGGATATTTTTCTAAAGCTGCATTTAAATTATTAACATATGTTCCATGATGCTTAGTATAATGTATTTCCATAGTTTCTTTATCTATATATGGCTCTAAAGCATCATAAGAATAAGTTAATTCAGGTAATTTATATGGATACACTAAGATATCACCTCCTTTTAAACTTTTAGCATTTTTATTAATATTTTCAGAAACATATACATATGTATGTATTGCAATATTTATAATAGTTAAAGTCACTTAATAAAAGACTATTTAAGGTAGCAGAAAAATAAATTGATTTTAAAATTAAAATTATCTCCATATTACATTATAATATTTTATTTTTTAAACTAAAAGCCTTTAAATAGAAATTTAAATAATTTGTTAAATAAAATTATTTAAAAATAAAATTATTTAAAAAGGGATGAAATCAGATAGTTTTTTATTTTCTTCAATTTCTTTAATAGTATAGGCAATTAATTTTACAGCATTATCCAGATCATTGAGATTACATATTTCTCCTGGAGTATGTAAATATCTAGTAGGTATAGATATTAAAGAAGTAGCGGGTCCTTCACGAGTTATTTGAATAATATTAGCATCAGTTCCTGTTCCTCTAGGTGCAGGTTGAACTTGATAAGGTATTTGATTCTTTAAAGCAACATTTATATGTAATTCATAAAGTTTAGGATTTATGTTAGGGCCCCTAGTAATAACAGGTCCTTTTGACAATTTTATATCTCCTATTAGTTTAGAAGAATCTTTAGTACCTGGATCATCAGATAAGAAAGTAACATCAACAGCAATCCCAAAATGTGGATTAACCCTATAAGCACTGGTATAAGCACCTCTTAATCCTATTTCCTCTTGAACAGTAGCAACACTATATATAGCAGATTTAATATTCAATTCTTTTAATAATCTTAAAACTTCGGCAACAACAAAAGCTCCTACTCTATTATCTATTGATTTTGACATTATATTGTTATTTAATATCTCTACTGGAGAATAATCTAAAATAATTGGATCTCCTATATTTATTAGTTGTTCAACTTCTTCTTTAGAAGAAGCTCCTATATCTATCCACATATCTTCTATTTTAACATCTTTTTTTCTTTCTTCTTCAGTTCTTAATAAATGAACAGGTTTCTTACCTACAGTACCCCTTATTTTTTTTCCATCTTTAGTTTTAATAATAACTCTTTGACCTTGTACAATAGCATTATCCCAACCACCAATAGGTATAAATTTAATAAAACCTCCTTCTTCTATTTTACTAACCATAAATCCTATTTCATCAATATGTCCAGATAATAAAAATCTATATTGTCCATCTTCATTAATTATTCCAAAAGAATTCCCATGAAAATCAGTAAAAACTTTATCAGCAAATTTAGAAACATAGTTTTTCCAAATAAAAGCAGCTTCTTCTTCATAACCTGAAGGTCCAAAAGAACTTAATAAATCAAATAAGAATTTTTTATCTATAAACATAAAAACTACCCTCCTTTACTAAAATTCATAATTTTATCAATTAGTTATTTTTATCAATTACCTACATTATTTTTTATTATATTTTTTTCATACTTTACCTCCTTTAAATTAAATCCATAATTAAGAATTAAAATTTAGTATTAATTATTAAAATTTAGTAAAAAATCTGTTAATAAAATGTAAATAGACAATCAAAATTCCCAATATTGGTAACATTTTTTTAACAATTTTTATAAAAAATATGTTATAATATATAATGTAAAAGGAGGTGATTATATATGAAGAAACTAATAATTACGTTACTAATAGCAATGATAGCAATTACTAGTTATATAATATCTCCAATAGAACCAAATATAGCAATAGCAGGTATAAAAAAAGGAGCTGAAAAACCTCAATTTAGTTATACCCAAAATGTTAAACTCCCTGATTTCCATTATAACACAATAGTAAGTATTACTAATTCAATTACAACCACAGAATATCAAAGAGCAATAATAGTAATGGGTGGACATTTTGATCCATACAAAACAGATTATAGATACGAAGGAAGACGTTATAATGGAACAACTAGCAGGGAAATAGGATTAAATGTATATCAAAACGTGCTTGTAGGATCAATAAATGAAGGTGATGTTATAATAAACCAATATCAAGATAAATATCAACATCTAATTGAACAAACCAACTATTACACAGATGTTTACAGCTATGTATTAGTAGTAGACCCAATAGTAGTAGATTTAGATTCAAATGGAGTACCTGATGTAGCAAAAGGAATAAACACTCCACATAATTTCTTTGATAAATCAAGAGCTAAATTATTTGATATAAATGCAGATGGGGTTAAAGATTTAATGGAATGGATAGGACCAAATGATGGATTACTAATATTCTTTAAAAATGATAAATATACAGAAGAAGTAGATGGGTTTAATTTAATGTCTAATGCTTTTGGTTTCGCTAATGGCTTTGAAAAGTTATTTGAAATGTTTGACGCAAATAAAGACAGAGTAATAGATAAATCAGAAATGAGTCAATTATACGTATGGCAAGATAAGAATCAAGATGCTAAAGTTCAAAAAGATGAATTAATAACATTAGAAAAATTAGGAGTAAGTAAAATTGTATTATCTTATGGTCAAGATAAGATGGAAAGTGTGATGTATAAAGAAGATGGCAGTATAATAAAAACTTGGCAATGGTGGCCATCTGTTCATTGGGGTATAGGAAATAAATAAAAGGTATTTTTTAAAATAAATTTAAAATATAAAAAAGGGGCTAAAATTAGCCCCTTTTGTTTTTTCTACATCAAAATTTTTTATACTATAAATAAAACAAAAACAAATTAAAGGAGGTTTAAAATGAGAAAAAAAATTCTAATAACTATAGTATTAATATCAATTTTATTTGCATTTATAAAATTGATTTTTGCTGATAATAATATAGATAAAAACAATAACAATAATCAAAAAAATGAATCCTATGGTATAAATATACAAGAATATATATACCAAAATTTAAAATTAAAACCTGAAGAATATAAATTTAAAACGATAACCTACAATGAATATGGAAATATTATATATTCATACACTATATTTAAAGCCCGAGGTACTTTATTAATAAACATAAATATTCCTAGCAACTTAATAGGTTACAGAATTTTAAAAGATGTTAAAGAATTAAGTTCAATATCAATAGGTTTTGATAATACGGTTTTATTAAATACCTTAGCTGGAGGAAATAAATTTTATTATATAAGTTTAAAAGGGACAACAGACTTTGAAAGCCCTTCTTTTAACACTACTAAAATAAATTCTTTTCCTAACGGATTTTACTGGTTAGGCTTTAAATACTTAAATAAAAATAAAAAAATAGATAATAATACTCAATATCTTTTTATATTTCAAAATCAAAAAATTAAAGATTTTCCTTTAACTAAAATAAATAATAAAATTAAAAATCCATATAACCTGGTTTTAATTAATTCCAATAATGCAATTATAGAAAAAGTAAACAATATAGAAAATAAAGATCTTTACATATATAATATTTCTGATCAAGAATTAGAACAAATAGAAAAACAAAAAAACATAACCTTAGGAAATATATTTAATAATAAACTTTATTATCTAATATATGATAAAAAAAATAGTAAATTAGAAGTAAAATCAATAAACATAAATAATTTAAATTTAATAAAAGAATTTGAAATAAACTTAAGCAATAATTCAAGTAACTATTTTTTAACAAATTTCCAAAAAACAAATAATTATTTTTTACTAAATTTATTAAAAAATAAAAATAATATTTTACTTCATTTAAATCTTTAACTAATTTAATTTTATTAACATAAAAAACGAAAGGTAAAGCTTGATCATTAACATAAACTTTTTTATCCATTACATTTTTTAAATAATAATAAGCATTAGAAAACTCAATTTTATTATAATTAATTTTATCAAAGTTCATTTTTAAATCATCCTTAAAATAGGGAATAAAAGCAAAAGGATACTCTAAAATTTCTATCTGTTTAATTTGATAATATCTTGAATAACTGTAAAGAGGGTAAATATTCAACTTAACTTTACCATCAAAACTATCTGATTTTTTATCCCTTAAAACCAAAGGAATACATATATAAGAATAATCACTATTATTAAAATAATAATCATTAACAAAATAATAACATAAAGAATTATTATCTTGATCTCTTAAATCAATACCTAACCCATCAGATTGATTAAATATAAGTTTTCTATATCTAGTTTTTAAATTTTCTTTTGTTAGTTTAACTTTAATAGCCAAAGCTAAAACCTCAGTTTCAGGTTTTATTTCAAAAGAATAACTAATAGAAGAATCATTTGTTAATAAAACTGAATAGTAATAATTTTTTATGCTATTATCATAAGTATAAGAAGAAACTATATTCTTTGTTTCTAATTTAGTCAAATCAATATTATAATATTTAATTTTCTTTAGGTATTCCGAATAATTTAAGGGCCTTAATAAAGTAATAGAAGTTAGATTCTTATATAAATTATCAAATTCATTATTAATTATTAAATACTTAACCGAATAAGCACTAAAAATAGAATTATTAATTAAAAAGAAGTAATCAGTAGGTTCTAAAAAACTCCCATTCATCCATATATTAAATAAAAATAAAAAATCTTTATTAATAACAGGTTCATAATAATTTAACATCTTTTTATCATTAATAGCACTGACAAGTAAAGGAAATCCAATTAAATATCCCATCCTATATTCATTTTCTACAAAATCAGTAGAATAAACATAAGATTTAATATTATCAACCTTAGACCACCATATAGACTTATAATTAGGACTTAAATTATAAAATAAATATAAACTCTCTACTAAAAACATAAAATTAAATAATAACAGAACAAAAATTTTGAAATCAACTAAAAATCTACTATTTCTTAAAATCTTATACCCACCTAAAAAAATAATAAAAATAACAAAATAAATAAAGAAAAATAAGTAAAAAATAGGAGGGGGTTAATTTTATGAAAGTATCTGTATTAACTAGTGGAGGAGATGCTCCAGGATTAAATGCTTACATTAAAGCTATTACTTTTAAAGCTATTGATGAAGGTTATGAAGTATATGGTTTTTTAGACGGTTGGAAAGGAGTTTTGGAAAATAAATATATAAAGCTTGATAAAAATTTAGTTGAAAAAGAATATTTTAATGGAGGAACTTTATTAGGAAGTTCTAGAACTAATCCCGCTAAAGATGAAGAAACTATTAATAAGGTAATTAGTAATTTTAAAAATACGGGATTTGATGTACTAATTGCTATTGGTGGAGAAGATACCATGGGAGCATCTTCTAAAATGTTTAAAGCTGGAATTCCTGTTATTGGATTACCTAAGACTATTGATTATGATTTATATGGTACTGATTTTACAGTTGGGTTTTACACTGCTGTTGATATTGTAAGGGAATCTATTGAAAGACTTATAAGTACTGCTAAATCTCATCATAGAGTATTAGTTGTAGAAGTTATGGGTAGGCATGCTGGTTGGATTGCTCTTTATGGTGGATTAGCAGGTGGTGCTAATTATATTGTTATTCCTGAATTCCCTTTAGACTTAAACGATTTAGTTAAAGTAATAAAAAATAGATATGAAAGAAATGAGAGTTATGCTATTGTTGTTGTTGCCGAAGGAGTTGAATTAGGACATATTAATAAAGAAGTAATTGATGAATATGGACATGTTAAATTAGGCGGGGTAGGTGAGCAGTTAGCTAAAATAATTGAAAAAGAAACAGGTATCACTACTAGATCTGTTAATTTAGGTCATTTACAAAGGGGAGGACCTGCTAATAGTATTGACAGAATTTATCCTTTAAAATTGGGTTATCATGCTATCGAATTAGTTAAAAACAAGGAATTTGGTAAGATGTTGGCTGTTAAAGGTAATGAATTAATTAAAGTCGATTTATCTGAAGTAGAAGGGAAAATAAAAACAGTTGATAAAAATTTATATGAATTTGCTAAATCTTTCTTTTACTAATGAGAGGGGAAATTTTTTATGAGTCAAGGGGATAAACAAAATATTAGTGAATCTTTTTTGAAAGTTGAATATCAAAATTTTAGAGTATTTTTAAATGAACCTCTTAAAAATAAAGATATAGAGTTGAAGGTAGTAGATGTAGATCAATTAATTATACCTCCTATTCAAAGAGAATTATCTGAAAGTTTAGTAGAGAAATTAAAAGAATCTATTCAAGAAATAGGGTTTATTGATCCTATTGATGTAGTTTTAAATAAGGAAGGTAAATATGAGGTAATAAATGGACAACATAGGCTTCAGGCTGCTATACTTTTGAATCTAACTAAAATCCCTGTTTTTGTTTTCCCTTATGAATATAGAGATTATGTTTTATTATTAAATATAGAAAAAATACCTTCTTTAAAGGATAAGGCTCATCAAGCTTTTTCCATATTTAATGAGTATCTACAAAATAATCCTAATTTAAAAGAGTATTTACTTGATAAAAAAATTGAGGAAGCTTATTATATAACCTTAGGTATTATAATAGATAAATATCAGGA
Source organism: bacterium (assembly GCA_049969455.1). Classification (GTDB taxonomy): domain Bacteria; phylum DRYD01; class DRYD01; order DRYD01; family DRYD01; genus CAKZQG01. Next base: position 21,203 of record JBMFOW010000003.1, read on the forward strand.
TAAAAAGTTTCCAGGTTATGCTTTTGAAAGAATATTAAAAAAAGTAGATTATTTTTTAGATTTAGAACTTAAAGATGCTATTATTGAAAGAGAAAAACGAGTTAATATTTTAAAACAAGCTAAAGATATTTTAAATCAAAAATATGAGGAATTAGGTATATCTAATTCATTAGTAAAGCAAGCTATTATTTCCAAAGCTTTCCAAAATATTTATGGAAGGAATGTTAGAAATATTTCTGATGATTTTTATGCACTTTTTGATAAATTAATAAAAGAAATTCCTAAGGTAAATATAACAGAGGAAGATTTAATTTAATTATTAAAAGGGGGTGAAGATAAAATGTTAAAAAATGAGGTTAAGGTTCCTGTTGATGTACCTAAAGATAAAGTAGAAGAATATTTAAAAAATTACAATTTAGCTACTAATGGTAGTGGTAGATTATTTTTATTTGCTGGAGATCAAAAAGTTGAGCATTTAAATGATGATTTTTATGGTCCTGGGGTTTCTCCAGAAGATAATGATCCTGAACATTTATTTAAAATAGCTTCTAAATCTAAAATAGGAGCTTTTGCTACTCAATTAGGTTTAATAGCTAGATATGCTATGGATTATCCTGAAGTAAATTATATAGTTAAAATTAATTCTAAAACACATTTAGTTAAGACTTCTCAGATGGATCCTATAAGTACTGCTTGGGTTGATGTAGAAGATGTTATAAAGTTTAAAGAACAAACAGGTTTAAAGATAGTAGGTGTTGGATATACTATATATCCTGGTAGTGAATATGAATATATTATGTTAAGAGAAGCTGCTAAGATAGTTAATCAAGCACATAAACATGGTTTGTTAGTAGTTATTTGGTCATATCCTAGGGGTAAAGCTGTAAAAGATGAGAGGGATGCTCATTTAATAGCAGGTGCTGCAGGTTTGGCTGCTTGTTTAGGAGCTGATTTTGTTAAAGTTAATCCTCCTAAGAATTCTGAAGGAAAAGAAGATGCTTCTTTGTTAAAAGAAGCTGTTTTAGCTGCTGGTAGAACTAAAGTTATTTGTGCTGGTGGTAAAAGTGTAGAAGTAAAAGAATTTTTACAAAAATTATATGATCAAATCCAAGTAGGTATTTCAGGGAATGCTACTGGTAGAAATATACATCAAAAACCATTAGAAGAAGCCATTAGATTCTGTAATGCTATATATGCTATTACAGTAAAGAACTATACCGTTGATGAAGCTATGAAAATTTACGAAGGTAAAGCTTCTTTATAGAAAATTTTATTATATAGAATTTTTTAATATATAATTAAAGAAAGGAAAGTTAATGGATAATTTAAGTTTATATTTATTAGTAGGGTTATTGCTTTTTATTATTTTAGTTATAAGAAATGTTATAAAAGCTTATGTAATTTATTATTTAGGTGATCCTACTCCTAAGTATAGAAAACTTTTAAGCTTTAATCCTATTGATCATATAGATCCTTTAGGTACTTTATTACTTTTTATTACTCCTATTATGACTGGCGGTAGGTTCGTATTTGGTTGGGTTAAGTATATAGATTATGATTCTAATTATTTTAAAAATAGGGATATAGGTGAATTAGTGGTAGGTGCTTTTGGATTGTTATCTTTTTTAATGCTTATTGCTGTTTGTAAAATATTATATTTTTATTCTTTTAAATTTAATCCATTTTTGCCGAATTTGTTTTATTTTTTAGCATATATGTCTGCTTTTTTATTTGCTTTAAATTTGTTGCCTATTAAGGGATTTGATGGATATATTCTCCTTAGCGTTATCCTTAGAAAAATAAATAAAAAATTGTTTTATACCTTGGAAGATTTTTATTTAAGAAATCAATTTTTAATAATATTTTTATTTTTTCCCATTATTTTTATTTTTTCTCCAATATTAGTTTTTTTAGCTAATGTTGCTTTAAAGATGGGTGGTTGGTAATATGGATTTAAAATTGGACGATTTTAAAAGATTAAATAAAAATTTTATATATATAGCTAAAAGAAAATTTGATTTAGATTTAGATAATAAATTAGAGGATATACTTGTATCTGATATATTGATTTCTTTATTTTTTAGATTTAATAGAACAAAATCAAAGATAGCTATTTCTATAGTAGGAAGTTATATAGGTGAGAGTATAATAAAAAATTGGAATGGAAGTTGGGATGTTGATAAGCTTAGTATAAATAAAGTAGGAGTTAATCAGATAGTGGTTAATCCATTTTCTATTGCACACCAAAGGCTTACTAAAGGAATTAATAAAATGATTTGCTATCAGTTAGATTTAGTATCTATTAAAGCTAATGGATTTGAAGTTTTTTCTAATGATAATTTAGATATTAATTATGTTAAAGATAAAGTAAATAAGTTATATAATGACGGTTGGTTTGATGAATTTTTTAATAAGATTTATAATAATAATAAAAATTATGTAAAATTTGAGGCAGCTTATTTATTAGGTTTATGTCTTAAATATTTACAAACTAATGAATTAGATTCTAAAATAATTCAATTGTTTGAATTAAATCCTTATTATGCTTCTATTGTTTTTCAAAATTATTTAATAGAAGATGATTTTGTTATTGATAAATTAATTAATTTATTAGAAGTAGAAGATAATAATCTAAAACTACAGGCGTTATTAGCTTTGGTTAATTCTAAAAAAAATCATAATATCAATAAGATTAAAGAATTAATATATAACTTATTATTGAATAGTGATAATAAGGATATAATATTTTTATTTTATTTAGGACAAGCTTTAGGAAATTTTAAGGATCAAGATAATATTAATTGGATTAGGAGTAAATTATTAGATAAGAAAGTTAATGATTTTATTAAACTTAGTTTATTAATAGCTATTCAGAATTTAAGAGATTCTTCTTTTATTTCCGATTTATTATATTTATTATTAAAAAGTGATATTAATGAAGTACTTAAAGATGAAATTTTAAAAACTTTCCAATATTTACCTATTACTCAAAATGAAATAAATAGTTTATTAACTAAATATAATCAGTATGAACCTTATCAAAAAATTCATATTTTAAATGCTTTATTTTTAATTGAATCTTCTCAAAGATTAAATATTTTACAGAATTTATTAAATATAGAAAAAGATAATTTTGTAAGAAGTTATATAATATCTCTTATAGATCAGTTATTATAAATTTTATTAAAAATAAATTATTTTAGTATTGAAAGGATTAATAATTAATGAGAGAATTAACATTAAGAAGTGTTTTATTGGGATTGGTATTAGGTGTTATTTTAAGTGGGGCTAATGCATATTTGGGATTAAAAGCTGGGATGACTGTTGCTGCTTCTATACCTGCTTCTGTTATTTCTATGCTTATTTTAACTAAATTACTTAAAAATGGTACAATTTTGGAGAATAATATAGTACAGACTATGGCGTCTGTTGCTCAAGCAGTTGCTGCAGGTATTATTTTTACTATTCCGTCTTTTTTTATATTAAATGAAACTAAAATTATATCAAATATTCCTTCTTTTGCTCAGATATTAATTATATCTTTTATAGGAAGTATTTGGGGTACTGTTTTTATGATATTTTTTAGATATCCTCATATAGTGGAAGAACATGAAAAATTGCCTTATCCTGAGGGTACTGCTTGTGCTGAAGTACTTAAAACTGGGCAACAAGCTACTTCTAAAGCTTTTTATTTATTATCTGGATTTATTATATCTGCTGTATTAAAGATTCTACAAAATGTTAAATTTGTTATATCAAATAAGATATATAAATTATTGAATGAAAATTTTACTTTAAGTTTATATAATTTTAAAAATATACCGTTATCGTTAAAAAATATAGTATTATCAATAGATTTATTACCTGCTTTATTTGGGGTTGGTATGATAGTTGGTAGAAATATAGCGATAATGATGGCTAGTGGTGCATTAATTGCTTGGTGGGTTATTATTCCTGTTATTTCTATGTTTAATCCTGATTTAACTGCTAATATTATATATAAACAACATATAAGATATATAGGAATAGGAGTAATAATAACAGGTGCTTTTTTATCTATCATCCAATTTGTTCCATTTATTTTTAAAACTTTTATTAAAAAAAATGATAATATTAAGTATAATAAAGATCCTCATAAGGATTTGTGGTATGATAATAAGGAATCTAATAAGGATTTAAATCCATTAATAGGATTATCATTAATATTAATAACAAGTGTAATATTTTTTATAGTGAACCCATTGAATGGATTATTAGCAAAATTATTAAGCTATGTAGTAGTTATAGTATTTGCGTTTTTATTTACTGCTGTTTCGAGTTATATAGTAGGTTTGGTAGGTTCAAGTAATCAACCGGTTAGTGCTATGACTATTTCTACTTTAATAGCTATAGCTTTAACATTGAAGTTGGTAGGAGTTAGTGGGGAGAATGGAGTTTATTCTATTGTGTTTTTATCTGTTATGGCATGTATATCTTTAGCTATTGCTGGTGATATGTCTCAGGATTTAAAAACTGGTTTTTTAGTAAAAGCTACTCCTTATAAACAACAAATAGCTGCTATAATATCTGCTACTTTTGCTTCTTTTTTTCTAACTTATTTAATTTTTTTATTTAATGAAACTTATGGATTTACTAGTAAGCATGTAAATCCGTTTCCTGCACCTCAAGCTAATTTAATAGCTGTATTGGCTAATAGCATATTTATAGGAGATATAAAATGGAATGAAATAATAGTTGGTATATTTTTGGGGATAATAGCTAGGATGTTAAATTTCTCAGTTTTAGCATTTGGAGTTGGTGTTTATTTACCTCAATCTTTGTCTATTCCTATTTTATTAGGTGGTTTATTTTCTAGTTTTATTAAGCAATTATTAGCTAAAGAAGAGAATGTAGAAGAGAAAATAAATTTAACTGCATCTGGCTTAATTGCTGGTGATACTATTTTAGGTCTTGTTTTTGCTTTTTTGATTGCATTGAAAGTTATAACAATAGAGGATGGGGTTTCTATTTTTGCAGGTTTAGCTGATTATCTTTCTTTATTATCTTTCATTATAGTTATATTTTTAGTTTATAATCTTTTAATAAAAAGGAAATATTGAATTTTTATTTAATAAGATAATATAGAACTTTATGAAATAATGAAGGGGGAAATGCTTTATGAGTAATTTCAATAAAAAGAAGGTAGTAATTTTAGGAGCTGGTGGTAGAGATTTCCATAATTTTAATGTATATTATAAAGATAATGAGAATTATGAAGTGGTAGCTTTTACTGCTACTCAGATACCTGGTATAGAAAATAGAGTTTATCCTGCTTCTTTGGCTGGTAAATTATATCCTAATGGTATCCCTATTTTACCTGAAGATAAATTAGAAGATATTATAAAGGAATATAAAGTAGATGAAGTAGTTTTTTCATATTCTGATGTTAGCCATGTTTATGTTATGAATTTAGCTTCTAAGGCTTTAAAAAATGGAGCTAATTTTTTATTATTATCCCCTGATAAGACTTTTTTATATTCAAACAAATTTGTAATAGCAGTAACTGCAATAAGAACTGGTTGTGGTAAAAGTCAAACTTCTAGAAAAGTTGCTTCTATTTTAAAGAAAAATGGTTATAAGGTAAGTGTTATAAGGCATCCTATGCCTTATGGAGATTTGGAAAAACAAAGAGTTCAAAGATTTGCTTCTGTTGAAGATATAAAGAAACATAATTGTACTGTAGAAGAAGGAGAAGAGTATTTACCTCATATAAAGGAAGGACATGTAGTTTTTGCAGGGGTTGATTATAAAGAAATATTATTAAATGCTGAAAAAGAATCGGATGTAATAGTTTGGGATGGAGGTAATAATGATTTTCCTTTTATTAAACCTGATATATGGATAACTGTGTTTGATCCTCATAGACCTAATCATGAATTAAATTATTTTCCTGGAGAAGTTAATGCTAGATCTTGTGATGTCGCTGTTATAAATAAAGTAGATACTGCTAAAAATGAAAATGTTGAATTAGTTGAAAATAATATTAAATCTATTAACCCTAAAGCTATTATAATAAAAGCTAATTCTCCAAGTAAGGTATCTGATCCTGAATTGATAAAGGGTAAAAGAGTTATAGTGGTAGAAGATGGTCCTACCTTAACTCATGGTGAAATGTCTTATGGAGCTGGTTATGTTATTGCTAAAAGGTATAATTGTAAAATTGTATCTCCTTATGATTATGCAGTTAATTCCATAAAAGATACTTATAATAAATATAAACAAGTTAGAGAGGTTTTACCAGCTATGGGATATTCTAAAGAACAATTAAAAGATTTAGAAGAAACAATAAATAGAATACCTGCAGATGTAGTTATTTTAGCTACTCCATTTGATATAACAAGTTTAATTAATATAAATAAACCTACTGTTTTTGTAGAATATTATCTTGAAGAAATAACTAAGCCAGATTTGGAAGAAATTATATTAAATAAATTAGAAAAAAAAGGTTTATCTTATTTAAAAAATAAAAAATAATAATTAACAATAAAAGAAGGAGTTGAAGGAGATATGGCAACAAAAACTAAAGATAAGACTACGCTAGTTGGTAAAGGTCCAGCAGCTAAGGGACAGAAAACTTTAATAGCTACTTTAACTTTATATTTAGAAGCTGGGAAAGCTACTCCTGCACCTCCAGTTGGTCCTGCTTTAGGTCAATACGGTCTTAATATTGCTGAATTTTGTAAAAATTATAATGCTCAAACTGCAAAAATGCAGGGATATATAGTACCTGCTATTGTATATGTATATAGTGATAGAACTTATAAGTTTATCACTAAAACTCCACCTACATCTTCTTTATTATTAAAAGCTTTAAATATAGAAAGTGGTAGTCCTCAGCCTAATAAAATTAAAGTAGGTAAAATAACTAAAGATAAATTATTAGAGATAGCTAAAATTAAGTTGCCTGATTTAAATACTAGGAATTTGGAAACAGCTGTAAAGATTATTGCAGGACAAGCTAAAAATATGGGAATTGAAGTTGAATTATAGTTTAGTTTTTATATTAATTTTAAAATTAAGGAGGAATAATATATGAGTAAAAGATATCAAAGTGTTTTAGAGAAAATAGATGTTAATAAAAAGTATCATCCTTTAGAAGCTATTGATTTTATTTTAAATAATTGGCCTAGGAAGTTTGATGAAATTTTAGAATTACATGGTAAATTATCAATAGATCCTACAAAGAGTGATCAAACAGTTAGGACTAATGTAGTTTTACCTCATGGTACAGGTAAGTCTCCTGTTGTTTTAGTTTTTGCACAAGGTGATTTAGCTGAAGAAGCTAAAAAAGCTGGAGCTGATTATGTGGGGTTCCAAGATTTAATTGAAGAAGTAAAAAAAGGAAATGTAAAATTTGATGTAGCTGTAGCTACATTAGATGTTATGCCTGTTATTGGTAAGCAATTGGGTAAAGTTTTAGGACCTAAAATGCCTAGTCCTAAAGCAGGAACTGTTGGAAATAATATTAAACAAATTGTTGAAGAATTAAAGAAAGGAAAAATTCAAATAAGAAATGATAAATTAGGAAATTATCATATACCATTAGGCAGATTGTCTTTTGGAAAGGAAAAATTGTATGAGAATTTATTAGCTGCTGTTAAAGCTTTATTAAAAGCTAGACCAGCTACTGCTAAAGGTAATTTTATTGAATCAGCATTTTTAAGTTCTACTATGTCTCCTTCTTTAAGATTAGATAATAAAATTTTAATAGATTTAGCTGAAAAATTTGATTTTTAAAATTTGATTTTTTTAATAATTAGTAAGTATATATGTTTTTTTTGAAAAAAAAAAATATAGAGAATATAAATAATGTTGATAGTAGAGTAGTAAAAATAGGTATTGATCTAATGGGGGGAGATTATGCTCCTGTTTCTACTTTAGAGGGAATTTTACTAGCTTTATATGAAATTAAAGATCTTTACTTAAAAGTTACTTATTATAATAAAATAGACTACAATAAATTAATTGAATCTTTTGTAAATAAATTACCTAAGAGGTCTATGGTATATAATTATTTTAAGAAAAATTTGGATAGTGAAGTTTTAAATAGAATAGAGTTTATTCCTTGTAGTAGTTATATATCTATGTCAGATAAACCTGTTAATGTTTTAAAAAATAAAGATAATACTTTAATTAAAGTATTTGAGTTATTGAGGGATGGGAAAGTTGATGGGATTTTATATGCTGGTAATACTGGTGCATTTTTAGAGACTTCGGTTTTAGTAGTTGGTAGATTAAATGGAGTTAAAAGACCGGCCCTTTTAACCGTTTTACCTTTTAATAAGCCAGTATTGTTATTAGATAGTGGTGCTAATGCTGAGTGTAAATCTGAGTATTTATTGCAATTTGCTATTATGGCTTCTATTTATTATAGAAAAATTATTTCTAATTCTTTGCCAAGATTAGGAATACTTAATATAGGTACTGAAAATATAAAAGGAAATAATTTAACTAAGGAATCTAATAAATTAGTTAGTAATTATATTAGAGTTAATAATAATTTATTTAACTATGTGGGTTTTGTTGAGCCTTATGATGTTGTTAATTCAAAAGTAGATATAGTAGTTTGTGATGGGTTTAGTGGAAATATTATGTTAAAATCTTTTGAGAGTTTGGGGGAGTATGTTTTTAATTTTATAAAAAAGGAATTTTCTTTAAATATATTTAATAGAACGATTGGGTTATTATCAAGAAGGATTTTTAGAAAAATCAGGTCATATTTTGATTATTCTGAATATGGTGGAGCTTTAATGATTGGTTTAAATGGAGTTTCTGTTAAAACTCATGGTAGAGCTAATTCCAGGGCTATTAAAAATGCTATTTTATTTACTTATAAGCTTATACTTAATGATATTAACCCTTTTATTTTAAAGGAATTAGAAAGTGTTAAAAATATTAATTTATAGAAAAACCGCTCTCTAAAACCTCGTATCTATGATACGGGGATAAAGAGAGCAGAAGGTGAGCAGTTCAAAAGTCCTTGATATTTGACAGGGTTGAGTGTATAATAATAAAAAGTAGCTCCGCTGTCTTAGTGTATGGTAGGATAGATAGGAGTAAGGGTAGCGTGAACCTACCTGGGGT
>JBMFOW010000004.1:0-28984 GCA_049969455.1 bacterium
CTTGTTCTAAAGTAACCTTATTCTCTAAATACTCTATTATTTCTTTATATCCATAAGTTTTTAATGCTTTTTTATCTTTAGAGTATTTTTTTAAAATAAATTTAACTTCATCAACTAATCCATCTCTTATTTGCCTATCTACTCTTTTATTTATATTATCATAAATTATATCTCTATCATTATTAAGAACAAAAATAGCATCAATAAAATTACAAAATCCCTTTTCCTTTTGTTCCTCAATTATTTGTAATATACTTTTATTAGTTAATTCATATATTTCAATATAGCGTATTATTCTTCTTCTATCTAAATGAGGATAATTTAATAAAATATTTTTATCTATTTTATTTAATATTTCAATTAAAGTATCCAAATCATAATTCTGATACTTAGATCTAATACTAATATTAGTAGGAGGCAAAGAAAAATCATTAATAAGAGAATAAATATATAAAACAGTACCTCCAACCATTATCAAATTAAGTTTATTTTTTTTAACAAAATTAATTATTTTTTTTGTAATACTAAGGAAATCATATAAAGAAAAATCATAATCTAAGGTAAAAGAATCAATAAGATAATGAGGAATAATTTTTCTTATTTCTTTTGATACTTTATCAGTACCAATATCTAAGTATCTATATACTTGCCTACTATCAACTGACAAAATAAAAGTATCTCCAAATTTTTGAGATATTTTTTGGAATAAAGTTAAAGATAAATTAGTTTTACCTACAGCAGTTGGACCAGTTATTATTATTATCACATTTAATTTACCAATTAATTAGCCTATATAGTACTTCTGCAGCCTGATCAGATGGTCTTTTAGATAAGTATTCTTTAAGTAACTGCTTAGCTTTTTCAAAATCACCTATTTTATAATAAGCTAAAGCTGTATTAAATAAAGCCTCTAATAAATTAGGATTAAGTTTATAAGCTTTTTCAAAATAAGGAATAGCAGATCTAATCATTTTTTCATCAGGTTTTCCAACCATAGACATCCCTAAAAAAAACAACTGTTCCGCTTCTTTTATTGGGTCACCTTCTTTTTTCTCTTTTTTACCTATTGAAAGCAATTTTTTCCACCAAGGTTCCTCTTTTTCCGTTACATTAGCTTTAGATTTTAACTGACTCTTTGTTAAATTTCTAAATCTAAAAATGACGTTATTATCATATTCTTTTCGTTTTTCTTCATCTTTAAGGAATTGATGTGCATCAACTAATTTTTGATAAATTTCTTGTAATCTCTTTTTTTCAACAGGATTTTGAGTAGTATCAGGATGATATTTCCTAGCTAATTTCCTAAAAGCTTGCTGAATTTCACTTTGACTAGCTAATGGAGAAACCTCTAATAATTTATAGTAATCTTTATCAGGTAGCTTACTCATAGAAATTAACCCCTTCCTAACTTTAGCCTATATCCTATAATATTCCAATTCTTTAATATATTCTACTAACATCAGTTTGTTTAGGAAATCAGTTGCTAATGCAAAATCCCCTATTATATAATTAATTAAAAATAAATTATATAACAAATTAACATTAAGACCATTATAATTATAAGCTCTTAAAAGTACATCCCTACATTGGTAATACTTTTTTTCCTTAAATAAAAGATCAGCTTCTTCTATTAATTTAATAGCTTTTTCTATATCATTTTCTCCCTCTTTTATTAAATAACTCAATGGATTAGAAGAAAATTCTAACTTAGAAGTAGAAGATTTAAATTTATTTCTTTTTCTCTCTTCTTCTTTTTCCTCAACTTTTTCTAATATATCTACTAAAGAATAAGAATTAAAAATATTATCTAAATAATCTTTAGCAAATTCAATAAAAAATATTTTATAATTTTCATTATTAGTTTTATCAACAATAAATTTAACTAATTCATTTACATAATTTTCATTATTCAAAGAATTATAAAAATTTAAAGGATTAATATTAAAACTCATAAAGGGATCTTTATTAAAATTTAGATCTTTTAAAATCTTTATAGCATTATTTAATTTTTTAATATTATCTTTCATAATTCCCCCTATTTTAAACAATTAGATATTTAGATTTTTTTACCTTTTTCTTCAAGAGTCTCATTTTTAATACTTTCTTTCATTTTTTTATCTAAATTTTTTTCTAAATAATCTATCTCAAAATTTTTAGGATATCTTTGTTTTAAAATATCTAAATATTTTTTAGCATTATGAAAATCATTATTTTGAATATAAAACAAAACTATATTATAATAAGCATCAAAAAAGAATGGATCTAATTTTATTGCATTTAGAAAATTATTTTCTGTTTCTTGAATATTATTTAGTTTATAATATGCTAAAGCTAAATTATTATAAACTTCAGGAATCTCTAATTTCAAAGCTAAAGCTTTTTTATAATAAGCTATAGCTTGTTCATAATCTCCTTTTTCATAATAGATATTACCTAGATTATAATAAGGTTTTGCAAATTTAGGATTAAGAGATATCGCTTTTTGATAATAAGCCTTAGCCTGCTTTATATTACCCTGTTTTTCATAAATTACTCCTATATTATTATGAACATCAGCAAAAGTATATTTTATTTTTGTATTCAGTAAATTTTTATACTCAATAAGAGCTTCTTGATAATTTCCCAATATTACATAAATATCAGCTAATTTTGATCGTGCTTGAATATAATCAGGATTAATTTTCAAAGCTTCTGTTAAATGATAAATAGCTTTTTCATAATCCCCTTTTATTTCATATGCTAATGCACATCTATACCTAACATCCGCATAATACGGCCTTTCATATAAAATACTTTCATATACATTCACTAATTTATCTAACATATTATATACTTCTAATCCAAAAGATATACCCAATAATCTTATTATCTCTTTTTCCTTTATATTCTCATTCAATGGATATCCACAAGCATAACAATAATTATATCCTTCGTTATTCTCTGTTTTACATTTATTACAAACTTTACTACCCACTTTATTCACCACCACATTTTATATCTTTATAAAATAATTGTAAATATTTTTCATATCACTATTTTATGGCAAATCTATTCCTCCTTTTGAAAAAGGATTACATTTTATTACTCTTATAACAGATTTAATCCCACCCTTAATAATACCATATTTATTTAAAGAAATAATTGCATAATCTGAACAAGATGGGTAATACTTACATACTTTATATCCCCTTTTTATATATTTTTTGTATAAATTTATGAAATTAACAATCAAATTAACAAAAAATTTAACCATAAATTATTTTTTATTTAAATAAATAAAAAACATACCTCTTACGTACAAAACTTTAATATTATTTAAATCTACTTCAAAAGGTAATTTTATTTTTCTTTCAATGTACCCATAGTAATTTTCAATAGCTATAGCATTATTAGATATATAATTAAGTAATTCATTATAATCTTTTAAATCTAGCATTTCTTGTGGTAAAAATAAATTTCTATGAGCTTTTATAAAAATTTCATCTTTATCAACCAAAAATTCTGTTTCTTTAGGATTAACTCCTGGCAAATTTACTATTAATATTATTTTATTATCAATATTAAAAATATCAACATCAACTTTATAACTCTTTTTTAATTGAAAATTTTTAACAAAAACTGCATCTAATATATCTTTTGTTAAATCCTGTATTTTTGATAATTCAAAATAAGGCTTTTCTTTATCTATCATAATTTTAATTTTTATCTTTTGTAATTAATTCAAAAAATATTTCATACATAGATAATTCTTTTCTTTTTAATTCAATTAATTCAATTTCTTTTAGATCTATATTTTCAAGATTATCTAATTCAATTTCTTTAATTTGATTATCTGTTTTGTATTTTAAGATATACTTATTAAAAGAGAATTTTTGTTTTAATTCCCAAATACTACCATAAAATACAGCTTTCCCTTTATTTATTATAATTAATCTATCACATATTTGTTCTACTTCAGATAAATTATGAGAAGTAAATATAATAGTAGTTTTTCCTTTTAATTTTTTTACTATTTCTATAATCTCAAATTGTCCTATAGGATCTAAACCACTTGTTAATTCATCTAATATAAGTAATTTAGGTTCTATTATAATAGCTTGTAATATACTAAATCTTTGTAACATACCTTTTGAATAATTACTCAAAGAAGTGTTCATAAAATCTTGCAATTTAACTAACTCAAAATAATCCATTATCTTTTTATTATCTATTTTAATATTATAAATATTTATAAATACTTTTAATAAATCTAAAGCTGTCATATGTAAAGGATAATAAGGTATCTCAGGAGCAAATCCAATATATCTTCTAGTTTTATAATCTAAAACATCTTTATTAAAAATAAAAACTTTCCCCTTATCAGGATAAATTAAATTTAAAATAATCTTAATAGTAGTAGTTTTACCTGCTCCATTTGGACCAATTATTGCAAAAGATTCATTTTCTTTTATTTCAAAATTTAACCCATTTAAAGCTTTTATAACTTGATTTCCTTTTTTATAAGATTTATAAAGATCCCTTACCTCTAACATATAAATTTTTTATTTATAAAATTTATTTATAAAATTTCTTGCCATTCATCTTCTAAAATTATTTCATTATCTTCTTGAAATTTATCACTATAATCTTGAGAATTTTTTATATCAGTTTTTTCAAATTTTTCATAATTTTGATAAGTATCAATTAAATTATTGTTTTCAGATTCTTCAGATTTATATTTATAAATTTTTTGCTGAATAAAATTATAAATCTTTTTCCATTGATTTTCATTAAGTTCATATAAATTAGATATTCTATTTATTTTTAAAGATATTTTAGATAATTTATCAATAGAAATTCCATATTCTGTAGCTAAAGTTAAGGTTTTTCTTTTATAACTTTTATTTTTATCATCATTATATTCTAGTTTTTTATCATTTAACTCCTTATTTAACTCTTTATTTAATTTTTCATTTAATTGAGGATATTCTTCATTATTTTCTTGAGCATCATTAAATTTATTAAACAAGTCATTATTAATTTTATAATTTAGAAATTGTAGAGTATTAATAGCTTTTTTAATAATTAGATTTTGACAATGATTATCAGCTTGTACCAAATCGTAAATATTTAAAGAATCAGCAACAACAGTATGATATAATTCAATATTAATATTATTATAGGATAAATTTGCTTTAAAACAAGCTACTCCTTTAGGATAAATATTATTATCAAAAGCAGAGGATACAATTTCTATTTTTAAATCCATTTTATTAAGAAATTAGAAGTTTTAAGATTTAATCGGGGTGCGCGGATTTGAACCGCGGACCTCGTGCTCCCAAGGCACGCGCTCTAAACCAAGCTGAGCTACACCCCGCTAACTTTTAGCTTAAATCTAATTTTAATTTAAATTAATAAAAAAGAAAGCGGTAGACGGGACTTGAACCCGCGACCCCTACCTTGGCAAGGTAGTGCTCTACCACTGAGCTACTACCGCTTGTTAATTCTTATTACTTTATATTCTATTTCTTAACCTAATGTCTATTTTTTTTATTATTTCTTTTCACTCTAAATATTTCTTTAAATTTTCTATTTTCCCTTCAATTTATTATTTTCTCCTCCTCCTTATTTTTTTATACATAAAAAAAATTTTTCCTCTTAAAAAAAGATATTACATATGGATAAAATATTAATCTATAAAAACTTATTATATAATTTTTAATAAATCTTCTAATTTTTGGATTTTTATAAAATTTATTTTTTCTATAATTTTGTTTATATCGTTTATATTACTGATATTATTTTTTAAAATTTCATAAACTTCATCTTTATTATAATTAGAATAAATATTTTCGATATTATATCTAAAAGCTTGAAGAATAATATTAGTAAATAATGAAGAATTAATTGGAGTTATGTAAGAATATAAATTAAGATTTCCTATAAATAAAGATTTAGAAAAATTAGTATTTAAATAACTAGAAATAATAGAAGCAGCTATAGAGAAATCAGCTAAAGGATCAAAAATCTTTAATGCACCAACTACACTAGATATAACATCATATTTATATAAATCAAATCTGAGAAATTTTTGAATAATAGAGATAATAACAGATAATTTAACAGGATCTAAACCCCAAGCAATTCTTTTAGGTTTTTCAAAATAAGCCTTACTAACTAAAGATTGAATCTCTAAAGGTATTAACCTTGAGCCTTCTAATAAGAAAAAATAAACAGATCCAGGATTATCTAATTTAAACTCTATTGAAATATTATTTTCAATCAATCCATAAGGTGTCATAGTAAATAATCCAATTTCTTGAGTAGAACCGTATCTATTTTTTTTTACTCTTAATATTCTATACTCATCTTTATTTTCTAAAAATAAAGTTGTATCAACCATATGCTCTAAAAACTTAGGACCAGCTATTAACCCACTTTTAGTTATATGCGCTAATATTAAAAATATTTTATCATTAATTTTTAAATAAGTTATTATCTTATCAATACAAGATTTAACTTGAGAAGTAGAACCAATTGGAGTATTTAAAGATTCATCAAAAATAGCTTGTATAGAATCTATTATTATAAAATCAAAATCTTTTATAGCCTCTAATATATACCCTAAATTTGAATTCTCAAAAATAAATAAATTATTATTAATATTATTTTTATTAATTCTGTCAAATCTAGATTTAATATGAATAGCACTTTCTTCAGCAGCTACATAAATAACTTTTAAAGGCAAATTATTAGCAATCTGTAAAGTTAAAGTAGATTTCCCCACTCCAGGTTCTCCAGATAATAAAACTAAACTTTTTTTAAAAAAACCCCCACCTAAGCATCTATCAACTTCCGAAATATTCGTAGGATAACATATATTCTCATTTATTATTATTTCATTAATATTTTTAACATTAATTTCAGTATTATTAATTAATTTATTTTTATCATCTTGTTCATCAACATTATTTTCAACAAAAGTATCCCAATTTTGACAATTAGGGCACTTGCCTAACCAATACTTAGAAATATATCCACATTCACTACAAATATAACTTATTTTTCTCTTTTTCATATCAAATAATTTTGATTTTATTTATTTAAAAATTTAATTATATATTTTTTAGCCACAATGCTTATTAGTTTTTTTGTATAAGTATTTAGAATTATTTTTTTATTTTTTAGATTTAACAAATATTCTTTATAAGAAAGCCACATATAATCTTGAATCTCATCATTTAATTTTAAATTTATATCTTTAGTAAAAGCTAAGTAATTAAAAAGAATCATATGATTTTTTTTGTAAAACTCCTTATCTTCTATAGCTTCAAAAAAGGTAATAAATTTAATATTGTAAATATTAAGCCCAGTTTCTTCCAAGATTTCTCTTTTTAAAGCGTCTATTAATTTTTCTTTATAATTAACTTTTCCCCCAGGTATTCCCCACAATCCATTCCATTTATGTGTATTTATTAACAAAAACTTGTTTCTTAATAATTTTGATTTATTTATAATCAAAGCCCCTACAGTTACTAAAATTTCCATAACCAAACAATAATAATCAAACAATAATTTTCATAACCAAACAATTAATTTATTACTATAACATTCTCTATCATTACAAATATCTATTTTTAAATCTAATTTATCTAAATTATTTTCTTTTAAATATTCTTTTATTTTGTTAATAAAAACAAAATAACAATTAGAATCTATTTTCTTTAAATCCAAGAATTCATTATTAATTTTAATTTCAAAATAATGATTATCAATAAATAAAATTTTATCTATTAGCTTAAAATTATAATTTAGATTATAATTAAACAAAAATAATAAAACGTTATAAGCTAAAGAAAAACAAGATAATGGATAAAGATTAATTAAATCTAAATAATTACTTAAAGTTTGAATAAATATCTTTCTATCAATATAATAAAATGCATTTAAAAACATAGATAAATTAGAAGTTATAGCAGAATCTAAAAAACTAACTGTATTTAAATCATTTAAATTATTTAAATCATTTAAATAAAAATTATCATATAAAACATCATTTTTATAAAAATATTCCAAAATTTGATCTTTTATATTAGATATCAAGAAATCTAAGTTTATATTTAGATCATTTAAATTTTTAAAAATTCTTTTTTGCTCAACTAAATTTAATAATAAACTGACATAATCTTCTAAAAGTAAATAATTTGAAATTTTTAAATCATCATAATAAACATGATATAATTTATTATCTTTAAACATTCTATTTAAAATGAAATTAACTATTTTAATTGAATATAATTTAAATTCTTCCTTTATTTTATAAAGGATTTTTATTATATTTTCATCAATTTTAGTATCAAGGTATTTATAGTATATTAAATAATCATTAATTTCTTTATAGGCTCTAATTAAGTATAAACTTAATATTAAATTCCAACTAGTTATAATTTTAGTATCTTTTAGTAGATTATATCTTTTTTTTCTATAATCTCTCAATTTAATTTTTATTTGATTCAATTTAATATAAGTATCAAAATCAGGTTCAAAATTATTCTTAGTTATAATTATTTTATTACTATGAAAGTTATAAAAATTTCCATTATCAAAATCATAATATTCTTTAAATAAATTTAATTCATTATTATCTAAAACAGATTTTATTTCATTATAATTAAATAGATAATAGGCACCTTCTTCAAATTCATCTTTATTTATATAAGTAATAGCATTAGTAGAAGAAATAAAAGCTGATTCATTATCTTCATCTATTATTAGAAATTCTCTTTTTAAAAAATCCCATATTTCATAAAACACAGTAAAATAGTACCAATTATTAGTTAAGGTAAATGCTTTAGCATATATAAATAAAAGATAAGAATTATCATAAAGCATTTTTTCAAAATGAGGAATAGTCCAAGTATTATCAACAGAATATCTGTAAAATCCAAAATCTATATGATCATAAATACCACCTAACATCATCTTATCTAAAGTTAAACTAAACATCGTATAAATATCTTTATTTTTAACTTTTTCAAATTTAGTTAATAAATATTCTAATATTTGATGTGGAGGAAATTTAGGCTTATCTGAAAATCCTCCATTTATATCTAAATTAGAATATAATATTCTATCAATTTTTTCTAAATTTAATTCTAAAATTTCATAATCTAACACAGAATTTTTAAATTTAGAATTAAAGAAAAGGGAAATATTTTTAGTAATATCATTAGCTATTTCATAAACTTTATCTTTTTGATTATAAAAAAAATCTATAACATTTAGAATAAGATTTTTAAATTGATTTTTAGGCAAATAAGTAAATGAAACAAAAGGCTTTAAATTAAGCGTTAATATAAAATTAGCTGGATAACCAGCATAACCATTCATTAAATACATACAATTAATATAATAACTATCAATTTCAGGAGATTCTTCTTTATCTACTTTTATATTAATAAAATATTCGTTTAATATATCAGCTACATCTTTATGATTAAAAACCTCTTTTTCCATTACATGACACCAATAACAACTATAATAACCAATAGATAAAAAAATCATTTTATTTTGATCTAAAGCACTCTTTAAAATATCTTCATTCCATTCAAACCAATTAATTGGATTTAAAGCATGTGATTTAAGATATAAAGATTTAGAATTTATCAAAGAATTAAAATTATTCATATTTTATAGTTATACTTTTAATAAAATACTTCCTTCTTTTATAAAAAAGAAGGAAAATTGTAAAAAAATATCTAAAAAAAAAATAGGAAAGATATTTTTAAGGATTTTTTTTAAATTAAGGTAGGTGATTAAATTTGTTAGATCAAAAAATAAAAAAAGATCTCCCAGAATTATTACTAAAAAAGGAATACTTAACTAAAAGACAATTAGATAAAGCTTTACAAAAAGCTGAAGAAGAAGGAAAAGAATTAGATAAAGTATTAGTAGAACTAGGATACCTAACAGAAAAAGAAATATACCAATTGTTAGCTGAAGAGTTAGGTTTTGAGTTTATTGATTTATCTACTTTAGAAATAAATCATGAGTTAACAAAATTTTTACCTGATAACTTAGCAAGAAGATATAATGTAGTACCTGTAAAAATTGAAGGAGATAAATTATATATAGCAATGGTAGATCCACTAGATGTAAATACAGTTGATGATATATTACTAATGACAGGATTACAAGTAGAAACAATGATGGCAACTGAAAGTGATATAAAAAAATACATAAATAAGCTATATGGTTCAACAGAAATAGCAGAAGCTGATGAAATAGAAAGTGCTATAAAAGAAATAAATGTAGAAGATTTTGCTAACTTAGAAATAGGAGACTTAGAAGAAGAAGATATATCAGTAGATAAATTAAGGGAAATGGTAGATGAAGCTCCAATAGTTAAATTAGTTAATCAAATAATATTCCATGCCATTTCAGATAAAGCTTCAGATATTCATATAGAACCTTGGCCTAAAGAAGTTGTAGTTAGATACAGAATGGATGGTATATTACATGAAATAATGAGAGTACCTAAGCACTTACTAGCTCCTATGGTATCCAGAATAAAAATAATGTCAGCATTAGATATAGCAGAACGTAGAAAACCTCAAGATGGAAAGATTCATCTTAAATATGAAGGAAGAGACTTTGACTTACGGGTATCAACTATACCAACAGTTAATGGAGAAAAAGTAGTAATGCGGATACTTGATAAAAGTTCAGTACAGTTAGGTTTAGATAGGCTTGGTTTTATGCCAGATATAAAAGAAAAATTGGAATGGTTAATATCTAAACCTTATGGTATGTTATTAGTAACAGGACCAACTGGTTCAGGAAAATCAACTACTTTATATGCTTGTTTAAATAAACTGAACAATGGATCAGTAAATATAAGTACAGTAGAGGACCCTGTAGAATATCAAATTCAGGGGATAAATCAAGTACAAGTTAATCCTAAAGCAGGGGTAACATTTGCAAGCGCATTAAGAGCATTTTTGCGACAAGACCCTGATATAATAATGGTCGGAGAAATCCGGGATCATGAAACTGCTCAAATAGCAGTAGAAGCTGCACTAACTGGACACTTTGTGCTATCTACTTTACACACAAACGATGCTCCATCCGCAGCTACTCGTTTAATAGAAATGGGAATAGAACCTTTCTTAGTAGCATCCGCAGTAATAGGGGTATTAGCTCAAAGATTAGCAAGAACTATTTGTTCTAACTGTAAAGAACCTTATGTACCCCCTAAAGAAGCTCTTAAAGATATAGGATTAGCTTATACTGAAGAAGAAATAGTATTTTATAAAGGTAGAGGTTGTGATGTATGTAAAGGAAGTGGATATAAAGGAAGAACTGGAATTCATGAATTACTTATAGTAACAGATAAAGTTAGAGAAGTTATATTAAGAAGAGGAAGTTCAAATGAAATAAAACGAGCAGCCTTAGAAGATGGATTCAAAACTTTACAAGATGACGCAATAAGAAAAGTTATTGCTGGAATAATTACTGTAGAAGAAGCATTAAGAGTAGTTTATATGGGTAACACTTAAAAAATAAAAAAAATAAAGTAGGTTAATTATGTTTTTTAAATCTCAAAATTCTAGTAATTGGATAAAATGTGAAAAATGTAAAAGTATTATATTTAAGCAAGATCTAGAAGAAAATTTATATGTTTGTAATAAGTGTAATTATCATTTTGTTATAAATGCTCATTATAGAATAAAAATTACCTTTGATAACTTTGTTGAGTTATACAAAGAAATTTATCCTAAAGATTTTTTAAATTTCGATGATTATTCTAAGAAACTAAAAGAAGATCAAGAAAAAACAAACTTATCAGATGCTATTATAGTAGGGGTAGGTAATATAAAGAATGATCAAAATAAGCATAAGGTTAGTATAGGTATAATGGATTTTAATTTTAGGGGAGGTTCAATGGGAAGTGTAGTAGGAGAAAAAATAGCTTTAATTTCAGAATATGCTTTAAAAAATGATACTCCATTAATTATTTTTTCTTCATCAGGTGGAGCAAGGATGCAAGAAGGAATAATATCCCTAATGCAAATGGCAAAAACTGTATCAGTTATTAAACTATTAAATAAAAATAGGATACCATTTATAAATGTTATAACACATCCAACTACTGGAGGCGTTGCAGCTAGTTTCGTAGGAATAGCAGATATTATCTTATCAGAGCCTGGGGCTTTAATAGGTTTTGCTGGACAAAGAGTTATTGAACAAACTATTAAACAAAAATTACCTCAAGATTTTCAAACTGCTGAGTTTTCTTTAAAATACGGTCTGATTGACAATATAGTCCATAGACATAATATCCCATCCACTTTAATTAAGTTTATCAATTCATTCTATTTTTATAAAATAAAATAAAATTAAGTATTAAATGTTAGAAAATTATTACTATTCCTTTATAGAATTCATATTAAAAAATAATTTATTAGAAAAAGATGAAAAGAAAATAATAAATGATTTTTTAAAGAAAGTAAATGAAAAATTAACAAATTTTGATGAAAAAAATGTATTAGCTTTATTCCCTAAAGAAAGATTTTTGGAATTATACACTAACTTTTTTTTAAATAGTGATCCCGTAAAATACTTATTTAAGGAAATAAATTATATAGATTTAGATGAA
Source organism: bacterium (assembly GCA_049969455.1). Taxonomy (GTDB): domain Bacteria; phylum DRYD01; class DRYD01; order DRYD01; family DRYD01; genus CAKZQG01. The sequence goes on from JBMFOW010000004.1 coordinate 12,638, forward strand.
TTCAATATAGATAATAATTTAGATAAATTAGTTAAATATAATAGAAATCTAAATCCTTATCAATTAAAAAAATTAAATATATTTATAATAAAAAAAGATAGTAATAATAGTTATATAGTAAGTGCTTATATTCTAGATAAATCTGATTATATAGATATAAAAGAAAAAATAGGTGAATATAAATTATTAGTTTCACATCCCCCAAAAGTTAAGGAAATAGTAGAAAAAATATATAATAAGTTAGAATATGCTGGCATAAGTGAATTTTTAGATAAATTAGAAAAAGAAAATAAAAAAAGTGTATTAGATGATATAAAAGAAGAAAATATTAATCTAAATCAAATTCAAACTAAAAAAATAACTTTAGATCTTAAAATAAGTAGCTATGATATAATAACTACTTCTAGTTTATCGATTAAAAAATTAAGTGATAAATTAAAGAAAAATAAGTTCTCTATTTTAGCTTCTCCTTTTAATAGTGATTTAAAATTAATAAATATTTTTATAAAGAATGGTATAAATATAATAAAGTTTCATATAAATATAACTCATCCAGTAAGTAATTATAAATTCAAAAGTTGGGATAAAGAAAAAGAAAATCTAATAAATTTAATTTTAGAAAATCCTAATATAACATTTGGTTTAGTACCTGGAGATATTAAAGAAAATATAGAAGAAATAAATTATTTTGAATTAGAAAGTTATATAGATTTTATAGATATTTTTATAAATTCATTTACAACCTATTATTTAAATATTCCCAAGAATGTAGAAAGAGTAGTAGCAATTAATAGAGTTTTAAATAAAGAAGAGTTAGAAATATTAGATCGTTTAAAAATATCCGCAATAGAAGCTTCTATTATTGATAAATCTCAATATGGATTACCTTTAACTTTAGATGATATTTTAAATTATTCAAAATTAGCAAATAATTCTTCAATTCCAGTATTAATACCTACTCAAAAGCATATAAAACCTAAAGATGTAAAGATTTTATATGAAATAGGAGCAAAGGGGTTAGTTTTAGGTGGAATATCCTTAAGTCTTGATTATAAAGAATTAAAAAAAAATCTTTATGAATTTATTAACGAAATTTCAAAACTATAGTAAAATATGATAAATAAAAAATTGGGAGAATTAAGAGAATCTGATTTCTTAAATTTTTTAGTTTGGGATATATACGATAATATTAATTTAGAAAATTTATTAAATTTAGGAGTAAAGCCTTATTTTTTTGATCCAAATACTGAAATTTTAACTACAAGGATTCAAGATGTCATAAATGCTTACTTCTTAGTTAAAGCTGAAATAAATTATAATTCCAATAAAAAAAATTATATAAAAAATGGTTTTGTTTTAATTTCAGATCTAATCTTTAATAAAAACAATGATTTTAATTATTTAAATCCATTTATTTTTAATAAAGATACTCTAAAAAAGATTGATTTATCTTTTTTAAAAAACAAAAAAAGTATAAAAATAAAAATAAATTTAAAAATCTATCCATATTTTAATAATTATCTAATTTTTTACTTGAGAGATATAAAAAATACAAATTCATTAGCTTTAAATATTTTCAATATAATAAAGAAAAACCTAAATAGTTTAAATTATTTTAGTATTTTATTAACAGGTGATCTAGGAGCCGGTAAAACTACTTTTATTAAATCTATAACCCCATCAACTAATAGTCCTACATTTAATATTATGAATAAATTTAAATCAGAAAATCTGAATATTATACATTGGGATTTATATAGATTAGAAAATTATGATTTTATAAATTTAGAAAAAGAATTAGATTTTATTCAATATTTACAATCTAAGAATACAATAAATTTAATTGAATGGGCTAATAGATTATCATTAGAATTTTATTTAAGAAATATTTCAAAAAATAATTTTATTATAGTTAATTTAGAGTATGTTGATAAAAATATCAGAATTTTAACTCTACATTTTGAAAATTTCATCTTTAATGGATTAAATATTTAAAAAATAAAAAGGAATTTTATTTTATTAAAATAATAATAATCAAAGAAAAAGATAAATATAGGAGAACAATATGAAAAAAAACGTATTAATATTTTTTTTAAGTATCTTAGTAGTGTTATTAATAAAAATAGATAATTTTGCTGGAATTTTACCAATTCCTAAAGGGATTCCACAAAAAGTAAAAGAAAAGCTAAAGAATTATAATTATTATCAATCTGCATTAGAACCAGGAAAATACGTTATAGTTGTTTTATATTCTATTTATGATTTACCTAAAAAATCTAAAAATTTAAAAAATAAAGAAATAGAAATAGGATTAATTCCAGATTTAAAGAATCTTCAAAATTCTTCTTTGAATTTTTATAAAATTTTTAATAAAATACCATTACAAGGAGAAACTAAAAACATTGAAACTTATTTTATAACAGATCAAAATCCTACAAAATTTGAAGCATTACCTTTTTCTTTATCATTTATTATTTCTAATAAATCTGATAGAGTTATCATAAATTCTAATTTAGATAATAAATATATAATGATATTTAAACATAAAGAAAAAGATGAATATTTAGTATTTTTTGATTTGGATTTTGATAATAATTTTAGTGATTTAATATTATTGTTAGTATATATGGGTCCTTGTAGTGCTTCAGGAGGAGGAAGAGGAGGAAGTTCAGGTAATGAACCATTTTAATTGAATTAATAATAATAAAAAACCTTAATTAAGAGGAGGAAAATTAAAAGATGACAATTCAAGAAAATATTAAATTACAAGATATTCAAAAAGAATATGATATTGTCATAGGATTAGAAGTACATATAGAATTATCAACAGATAAAAAATTATTTTGTAATTGTAAAAATGAATTTACTTTAGAAGCTAATAAAAATGTATGTCCAGTATGCTTAGGATTACCTGGATCATTACCAGTTATAAATTTTCAAGCTATAGAGTATTTTATTAGATTCGCTTCTGCTTTAAAATGCGAAATTCAAAATTATAGTAAATTTGATAGAAAAAACTATTTTTATCCAGATATGCCTAAAAATTATCAAATTTCTCAATATGATTTACCTTTAGCATTAAAAGGATATTTATTTTTACCTAAAGCTAATAAATATGTTTATTTAAGGAGGATACATTTAGAAGAAGATACAGGAAAATCTATACATATAGGAGGAGATAATTTAAAAGAAGCTAATTGGACCTTATTAAATTATAATCGAGCAGGAGTACCTTTAATAGAGATAGTTACAGAACCTGTAATAAATTCTCCAGATGAAGCTGTAGAATTTCTATATTTATTAAGATTAACAGCTCTATATACAGATATTAGTGATGTTAAAATGGAAGAAGGAAGCTTAAGATGTGATGCTAATATATCTTTAAAACCTAAAAATTCTGAAAAATTAGGAACTAAAGTAGAAATAAAAAATATTAATTCATTTAGATTTTTACACAAAGCATTATCTTATGAAATCACAAGACAATATAATTTAATAAAGCAAGGTAAAGAAATAATCCAAGAAACCAGAGGTTGGGATGAAAAAAGCCAAACTACATATTCAATGCGCTCTAAAGAAGAATCTTATGATTACAGATATTTTCCTGAACCAGATTTACTACCTTTAAATCTATCACAAGATACTATAAATAATTTATCATTTAGAAATAAAACCCCATTGGATTATTATTTATTTTATTTAGAAAACAAATTAACCCACGAAGAAATTTTATTTTTATTAGATTCAAAAGAACTAAATGATATTTATAATCAAGTAGTTATTACAATTACTAATAATTTCAATTTAAGTAATTTAAATATATATAAAGAAGTAATAAAATTTTTTAAAACAGATTTAGCTTACTTATTAAACGAGAAATTAATAGATATTAATAAGTTATCAATAGAAAATATCTCAAAAATAATTATCTTATTAATACAAAAAGAAATAAATACAACTAATCTTAAAGATCATTTAGTAAATTTATTAAAAAAAGAAACAAATATAGATAATTATCTAGAAAATAATAATTTACTAATAAAAGAAGATTTAAATTTAGTTGAAAAAATAGTAGATAAAGTTATAGAAAATAATCCTCAAGCTATAAAAGATTATAAAGAAGGAAAAGAGAAAGCTATATCATTTCTAATAGGTCAAGCTATGAAAGAAGTTAAATCTAAAGCTAAACCAGAAACAGTTAAAAATATTATTCTTAATAAACTATCTAAACTTTAGCAAAAAATTAAAAAAAACTAAATTATGGAAAAATATAATAAAGGTCTTATACTTAACAATAGATACAAAATAGAAGGATTATATAAAGTAGAAAATGGATATAATATATACAAAGCAGAGGATATAAGATTCCCTGGGAATTTTTGGTTAGTTCATCAAGTATTGTTAATTAATAATTCTAAAAATTTACTAAATAATCTATTTTCAGTTTTAAATGATTTATCTAAAATAGTGTATGAAAAAATAGGAAAAATAAGTGATTATTTTTTAGATAAAGAATATTTAATAGTAATAACAGAATACTTAAATGGTAGTTTATTAAAAGAAGTTATATATTCATCTAATTTTAGTTCATCTACTGTTAAAGCGATTAAATTAGGATTACAGTTATTAGAAATTGTTAAATATTTTTATGAAAAAGATTTAATAAGATTTATTGATCTCAATCCGGAAAATATAATAATAGAAAGAAACGGAATTATTAAGATACTTTATTTTAGTATAAATAAACTAATAGATTTAATTAATGAAGATGGTATAAATCAGAATTATTTTGTAGGGACTTTTGGATATATTCCTCCTGAATTTTTAGATGATAAAATATCAATGATAAACCAATCAAGTTTTATCTATATTATATGTGCTATTATGTATGAATTTATAACTAAAGTTCCTCCATATTTAAGAGATGATCCTTTTATATTTCCACCAGCTATAACATTAAATTCTTTAATTAATATAGAATTATCAAGAGTTTTGGAAAAAAATTTATCATATAGTACTCATAATAGATACAGAACATTTAAAGAATTTGAAAAAAAATTATATGAAATTCTATACAAAGAAACATCAGATATAGAACCTCAAAAATTACCTATATTTTCTTTACTAAAGAACAAGCTATTTTTAGGAATATCAATATTTTTTTTTATTCAAATAATTATTATAATATGGCTAGTTATATATTACATAATGATTATGTAAAATAAAAAGACCGCCTATACCGGGGAATAAATGGGCGGTAAATAAATACCCCGGTAAATAAAAAACTATGGAAATAGATAAAGAATTACAATTATTAATAGATATATTACCTCCCTTTATATCTTCCAAAGTAGAGAAACATCCAAAAGTTAATGAAATAATAGAAATAGTAATGGATGTAGGAAGAACCCCAGAGATAAGATTTCATAATGATTTTGAAATAATATCTTCTAGAGAAATAATGTACGATGATATTGAATATGTAGTTAAAAGGATAGGAGAATTTGGGAAAGATAATAGAGCAGGAATTCCAAGAACACTACATAGGATATCTGCAATAAGGAATAGACATGGTAAAATAGTAGGATTAACTTGTAGAGTAGGTAGAGCAGTATATGGTGCTGCTAATATCATTATGGATTATATTAAATTAAATAAAAGTGTATTAATATTAGGAAAACCAGGTGTAGGAAAAACCACTATTTTAAGGGAAGTAGCAAGGGTATTAAATGATGAAATGAAAAAACGAGTAGTTATAGTAGATACTTCAAATGAGATAGGAGGAGATGGAGATATCCCACATGCAGCTATAGGTAGAGCAAGAAGAATGCAAGTACCATCTCCCGATTTACAACATAAAGTAATGATAGAAGCAGTAGAAAACCATATGCCAGAAGTAATAATAATAGACGAAATGGGTACATTAGAAGAAGCTTATGCTGCAAGAACTATTGCTGAAAGAGGAGTACAATTAATAGCAACTGCTCATGGAAACACTTTAGAAAATATCATTATGAATCCTACTTTATCAGATTTAGTTGGAGGTATACAAGCAGTTATATTAAGTGATGAAGAAGCAAAAAGAAGAGGTACTCAAAAAACAGTATTAGAAAGAAAAAATCCTCCAACTTTTGAAATATTAATAGAAATAAGAGACAGAGATGTTTTTGCTATTCATAAAGATGTTGCTTTTGTTGTTGATAATTTATTAAGAGGATTTGAAATAAAACCTGAAATAAGAAAAAGAGATAAAGATTCTTACATAATATTAAAAGAATATCCTGAAAATTCAAATAAACTAGATTCAAATAAACCAGATTCAAATAAATTAGATTTAATTAAATCTAAAGAATCTCAAAGATTAAAGCAAGAATTTAAGCAAGAAGAAAATTTTTTAAAAAATACTTTAAAAGTATTCCCATTTGCAGTTAGTATAGACAGAATACAAAGAGCTATTTATAATTTAGATTTACCAATAAGTGTAGTATTAGATTTAAATGAAGCAGATGCTATACTTACATTAAAATCCAAAAAAAGTGAAATAGAAAAAAGAGTTTTAAAAAACCCTAATTTAAGAAATCTTGCAGATAATATATTTACAATAAGAAGTAATACATTTACTCAAATATCAAAAATGCTTGATAAAATGGCTTCTAAAGATGATGAAAAAAATACTAATATAGATCAATTATTTAAAGATTTTGAACAAAAAATAAATGAATTATATTCAAAAAATTTAGAACAAATAGAAATTGATTTTAAGACAAATGAAGAAAGGGAATTTATCATAGATTTATTAAAAAAATATTCTCTTAATTATAAAGAATTAGATAAAAAAATTATTGTTTTTAGAAAATAAAAGAATGAAGTATATTTTGGGTTTATCGGATTCTATTATTAATTTAATAAAATTTATAGCAATTTCTGATAATTTAAAACAATTAAATATAATATTACCCTTTAATGATATTTCAGAAAAACTAAAAAAACAAATAATTGATTTTAATTTTAATATAAATTTTTTTTATATTTTTGAAGATATTAATATCATTAAAAATTATTTAAATACTAATTTTAATGAAATAAATGAATATATAGTAAATAGAATAAAGATTCTAAAGGAATTAAATAATTTTATATATTTATCTACTTCAGTTGATTCTATAAATAGTGATATTATTGCTAATAATATAAAACTTTTTATAAAAGAAACAAAAGTTTATAATACTCAAACTTATAATGATTTAATCAATAAATTTTTTTCTTTAAACTTTATTGATAATAATTTTTATTATCAAGTAAGTAATTACCCATTAAAAGTTTTTGATTTTTTTTATATTTTAACAGATAAAACTGATATTATATATAAAACTAATAGTTTAGTTTCTAATATATTTGATATTGATTTATTTAAGAATATTTATGATAAAGATAATTTTTTAGTTATAAATTTAAATAAAATTTATGAAGTATTTGAAAATAATTTTATAGCAATAAAAAAGAACTTAAAAGAAAAAATATATATAGACTATTTATGGGCATTAATGATAAAATTAAGATATAATTGTCCATGGGATAAAAAGCAAACAAGTTTATCTATTAAGAATCACTTACTAGAAGAAGCTTATGAAGTATTTGATTCTATTGATAATCAAGATAAATTTAAAGAAGAATTAGGAGATTTATTGTTACAAATAATCTTTTATTCCCAAATAAACTATGATGAAAAAAAATTTAATTTTATTGATGTTATAGAAAGTTTAATAAATAAATTAATTTATAGGCACCCTCACATCTTTGAAAACATAGAAATAAAAGATGTTTCAGATTTATTAAAAAATTGGGAAAATTTAAAAGCTAAAGAACAAAAAAATAAAAAATTTATAGAATTACCCAAATCCATACCTTCACTATTCAAATTACTACTTATATTCAGAAAATTTAAAAGAATTAATAAATTAAATTATTTAATAAATTTAATAAACGAAGAACTCAATTTGTTTTTAAATTCTCATTCTAAAAATGAATTTAAAAATTATATAAATGATATTAAACAAATAACTAATTTACTAATAAATATAGCAAAAAATGATATAAATTTAGAAGAAATTTTAAATAAATTTTTAAATAAGCTAATAAAAAAAATAAATTCTCAAAAAATTAATAAAACCAAAAATTAATAAAATTAATAAAATTAACAAAAATTTAATATATTTAACAAATTAAACTTTTTTTATATAATAAAATTTTTATATTTAAAACTATAAAGGAGGTGAAATTAAGATGGAAGTTAATAATGTAGGAGCAAGCACAGGAGTAGATTACAGTGCAAGTGTAAATAATAATACTGCAGTTAATAATAATTCAAATGTTAATCAAAGTTCAAATGTTGATCAAAGCTCAAATGTTAATACTACTAATGATACTCAAGATAGTAAGAAACCTGATGATAACAATAAATTAGAAGATCCAAAAGATAAAGATAAAACTGAAAAAAATAAAGAGAAAGAAGAACTACAAAAACAAATAGATGAATTAAAAAAACAATTAGAAGAACTAAAGAAAAAATTACAAGAGCAACAAAAACCACAAGGGAATAGTAATTCTAGTAAACCTCAACAAGCTCAGCAATCTCCTGAAGCACAACAACCTAATCAAAACCAAAACGACCCTAATCAATTAATTTTACAAGATATAATCCAAGTTTTAGAAGCTGAAAAAAATGGTGGCCAGAACTTACAACCTGCAGTAAATAAACTAAAACAAGATTACATGATGGTAAAAAGTATGAATTTACAATTAAAACCTGAAATAGACCAAATGGCTCAACAAATTTTACAAAAATATGGCGGAAATGGTTTCGGTATTAATCCATTAGCAGCTAATCAATTAGCTACCGGATTAAATCCTACACAAGCTGTTAATCCTGTAAATAATATCCAACAACCCCAAACTCAAGGAATCAACTTCTAATTCATTAAATTAAACTATAAAATACTATAAAATAATAAAAAATAATAAAAAAGGGAGGCTTAAAATTTAAGTCTCCCTTTTCTTATTTTCATAATTAAAAGAAATTAATCTCTTTATTACTAATTTTTAAATCTTTTATATCAATTATATTAATATTTATTGAATCTAAATGAAAATAATTTTTGTCTATATTAGTATAAATTAATAAATTTTTTTGTAATAAAAATTTAATTTTAATATCTTTACTATCAGTATTAAAATTAAATACAAATTTATTTTGAAAATAATAATCATAATCAGTTATAAAAATAGGGTCAATATTGTTATTTATTTTATTTTCATTAATCAAATTCAAAGATAAAATAGAAATATCATTATTTGAATAATCCCAAAATAACAATAAATTTTTAAATAAATTAGTTGAATCTAAAAATTTTATTTTTCTTTCTTCGTTTGTAAATATTACTTTATTAAAATAAGAATTATTTAAAATATTAATTTTCATTATTCCCAAAGCTTTTTCATCATTTACAAATTTATATATAAAATATAAATTATTATCAAAAGCAATTATTTTTTCAATTTTAATTAAATCAATAATATTACTTGAAAATTTAATAATTTGTTGTATTTTAAATTCATCACTAACATTAATAAAAATTAATTCACTATTAAGTGAATTAGCAAAAGATTTAAAAATTAATAAATAATTATCTTTAAAATTTATAACCTGTAATAATTCCATTCTTAAATAATTATGTTCTACTAAAAAAGTAGAAAATTCTAAGTAATTTTTATCTTCCAGCTTTAATATAAAAATTTTATTTTGATCATTAAAAGAAATATTAAAAAAAATAAAAGGATAATAAAAATCAATTGATTCAATTTTATAGGGTAACTTAATTAATTTTATATCATAAATCTTTTGATTACAATCCATTTTAACTAATACAACCTTATCATTATCTTCTAAATCATTATAAGATAAAACACTAAATAATAAATAATAAAATCCATTATTATATAAAACTTTATTAATTTTATAATTTATATTATCAAAAATAAATTCATAAGATTTAATAAAATTTAAATTAGAATCAAAAGTTAAATTTAAAAATCTATTCTTTGAATAATCATTTTGAGAATTATTTTCTAAATTAATAAATAAATCTATAAGTGCTAAATCATTTAAATTTAATTTAGTATAATTTGCTCTATAATTACCCAATTTAAAAGTATATATTTTAGAAATTAATTCATAAGAATAAATATCTCTTTTAGTTAACAATAAGTTAGTATCAATATTATTTGAATAAACAAAACTTAAAACCATAAAGTTATTTTTAAATAAACAAAAAGAAAAATCTTGATAATTGAAAAATATATTAAAAAAAGCTAAATAATTAGGAATCTCAATTTTCTTTAAAAAAACTTGTTTATTTGAATCCTCTTGTTTTGGAAAAAAATTAAAAAATATTTGATATAAAAAAATAAATAAAAAAGTTAAAAGAAAGTAATAAAAAAAGCTGAAAATAAGTAGTTCTTTAAAAATATTTTTAAAAATATCATCAATTTTACTTTCTAAGTAATTTTGAGTAGTAGGATTATTTTTGTTGAATATATTGTAATGCATTAATGGCACAACCTCTTAATTTAGTTTTTCCAGCTCTACCTAGTAAATTTATATATAAAGACCTTCTATTACATTTACAATTACTTCCCAAATATCCTACATCACTACTAATAACAAAATTACTAGCATAACTATTACAGTATGGAGTAATAAAAGAAATTAAACCTATTTGATTTACATCTTTATAAAAAGTTTTAGTTAACGGATTAAATATTAATATTCTTGAATAATTAGGAATATGCATATTAAAATACTCACATTCTACATAAGGAATCCCGTGTTCTACTAATCCATAAAGATCTCTAATATTTTCTTCTCTTATTCCTAAATAATCTTTTATTAGTTTCCTAAAAATAGGCTTAGGTATCTCTTGATTATCTAAGGTTTTCCAACCTCCACCAGGTAAAACTACTCCATCAAAATTAAATTTTAAATTTCTTTTTTTAATCTCATTAATAGTAAAATAAATATAAGCAGGGAATCCTAAAATTCTTATAGGTAACTCATCTTTAGAATACTTTCTTAAAGTATAAATAACTCCCTCTATATCAAAATAAAAATCTTTTTTATTGCTATCATATTTTAAAGCAAAAAATTTATTTTTGATTTTAGGAGCTAAGGAAGTTAATAAAATATCAGAAAATGCAGTCCCTATATTAGATGCAAAATCTATTTCATATGTAAAAAATAAATAATTATACTCATTTTCTAAATCAACTAAATTATAAGCTTTATAAATATTAAAAACAATTTTTTTTATTCTATTTAAAGTTAATTCATCTAAAACTATTCTAGATTTTCTACCTCTTGTTCCTGAAGAATATAACTCAACTTGATAATCTTTATTTAATATAAAATAATCAGTATTAGCATATTCCTTTAATACCCATACACTTAAAAATAAATACCAATTAAAAAAATCATCTAATTTTTCAATATTATTAATAAAAATTTCAATATTAAATTCTTTACTAAATTGTTTTTTATATTTAAGATTAACTAAATTTTTATAAAATTCGGATTTATTATATTGATTTAAAAAAGCATATTTAATAGAATTAAAAAATAAATTATTATCGTAAAAATATTGGTTTATATCGTAATCAAAAGGATTTGTATCTATTAATTGATCTACAATATTATTATTATCTAATTCTATATCATTAAATTCCATAGTAATTTTAATATTATTTTTTATTTATTATCGTTTTGTTCTTTTTTTACAATTAATTTTAAATTTTGTAAATCTAAATCAATAATAGTTAATAGATCATTTAAATTAATTTTATTAATATCTTGGGAATTATCTAAAATAGCTGCCCATAAATCACCCTCAATTTTTACAACTAATTCATTTTCTTTAATATTTACCACCTTAGCTTTTTTACCTATTAATGACTGTATATCAAATTTAGGCTTATCTTTTATAGATTTAAAAATATAATAAATTATAGTTAAAAAAACAATTAAAAAAATAGAACTTAAAGTTAAAAAAAATAAAATAGGTGGTTTATAATAAATATTAGTATTTTTAAAAGTTAAAATAATGCCAGTTATAAGTAAAACAGTTCCAATAATAAAAGAAATACCATAAGTATTAGCCTTTATCTCTATTAAAAAAATAATAAAAGAAGCGATAATAAGAGCTATTCCTAGAAAATTAGCAGAAACTAATCCTAACCCAAACAAACCTAAACTTATTAAAATAATTCCTACAATTAAAGGTATTAAAGCACCAGGATGATTCAATTCTATTATAATAGCCCAAAAACCCAAAGATAATAAAAAATAAGCTAACTCAGGATTAGCTAAAGTAATTAAAATCTTTTCCAATATATCAGGATTAACATTATCATAAATTATATTTTGATAATTTTTTAATATAACTACTTCTCCAGTATCTAATATTATTGGTTTATTTTTTATATTTTTAAATATATCATTAGGATCGTCTAAAACAAAATCAATTAGTTTATAATTAAGTGCTTGCAAACTAGTATAAGTTTTAGCATTAATAACTGCATCTTCAATAGCTAAATAATTTCTATTTCTTCTATTAGCAAGATTTTGACTAAATGCTAATAAAGCTTGAATAGCCTTATTTTGTAAAGTTTGATTGTTAGTATCAGTTAAATCCAAAGGAGTAGAGGCACCAGTAATTGTATCATTTGACATAACTGCAATATTACCAGCTATTAAAACAAACATAGCTGCACTTAAAGCCTTGCTACCTTTAGGATAAACATAACATATAATAGGTTTATCTACTGAATAGAATAAACTAACCAAATCCATCATAGAGTTAAGTAAACCACCATTACTATCTATTTTTACTAAAATAAAATCATATTTATCTTTGTTTTTTAATCTATTTTGAATATAAAACAATACAGGATTTGAAATTATACCATCTATATTTAAAACCATTACCTTTATATCATTTTTATCTATCTCAATTAATTTATTTGAATATATCTTTTTAATTACATTAACATTCTTATCAATTGCACTAAAGGGAAATTTAATAAATTTAAAATAAAAGAATAAAAAAAATAATAAAAATAAGAAAACAAAAGTATTACTATAATGTTTTTTAATATTATTTAAAATTTTTGGCATATTTATTATGATGTTCTTTAATTAAAGCAATTAACAAATTTAAAGCAGATTTAAAACTTTTTTCATTTTGAATAATTATATCTGCATAATTTTTAGTAGGTTTTATGTATTCTATATACATAGGTCTAACAAAACTAAGGTATTGTTCTATTATATTATCAATATCTCTTCCTCTTTGAGCAATATCTCTTTTTATTCTTCTGATTAATCTTATATCATCTGGAGCAGATACAAATATTTTTAAATCCATTAAATTTCTTAATTCTTTTTTATATAAAGCAAATAATCCCTCTAATATAATTATTTTAGCTGGTTCCAATTCTTCAAATTCTGATGTTCTATTATACAAAGTAAAAGAGTATATAGGTTTATATGCTTTTTTAAATTTAAATAAATTATTTAAATTTTGGTAAAGTAAGTCCCAGTCTATAGAATCTGGATGATCAAAATTAAATTTTTTTCTTTCTTCTAAATCTAAATGTGATAAATCAATATAATAGGAATCCAAATTAAGAAGAGTTACTTGTTCTTGACTAAGATTCCTTATTAATTCATTAGCTACACTAGTTTTACCTGAGGCACTTCCTCCTGCTATACCTATAAACAATATCTCATTTTTTTCTTTATAATTCTTCAATTCTTGAAAAATATTATCTTCCATAAAATATAACCTACCTTTTTATATTATCCCCTTATTCTTTTTCTTTAATCTTAATAGAATTTCCTTTATATTTCATTAATCCTATTTCCCCATAATTAAGATTATAATATTCTAATTTAGCTTTTAAAGAATTAATTTCTTCTTCATATTTTTGTTTCATTTGTTCAATTTGTTCTAATAGTTTTATAATTACTTCAATTCCAGCTGTATTTATTCCCATATCCTTAGATAAATTTGAAATTATTCTTAATTTTGCTATATCTTTTAAACTATACATTCTTCTACCTGTAGAAGTTCTACTTGGTTTTATTAATCCCATTTTTTCATAATACCTTATAGTTTGTTCATTAATATTTAGCATATTAGATACAACTTTTATAGTAAAATAACTACCATCTATTGGATAATCTTTAAAAAAAATTTCTAATATCTTTTCAACCATCTTTCATTATCCCCCTTTTTTTATTATTTATCTTTATTTTTTATAAGCTAAATTAATAAGATCATTAACATTAACCTTAGGAACAAAATAAATATAAAGATCACCAGTATTACCTTTACTATCTGTTAATCCTAATCCTTTAAAAACCTTTTCTTTATATAAATCATCTTTAGTTATTATAACTTTTAGTTTTTTATTATTAGGCAATAAAATTGATAATTCTTCTTTGTTAATTACCTTATCAATATCTACCTCAACAACCTTATATAGATTTTTTTCATTAAAAACTAAATAATCTCCTTTATTTATCTTTACTTTAATCTTAACTGGACCATAAGGGGTATTTATAGTTATTTTTGAATTTTCCTTTATTTTAGGCGGTAAATTAACTGTAGTTGTATATAAATTCCCGTTTATATTTAAAGTAATATTTTTAGAAACTCCATTATATATTTCATTTAAATTGAAATACACTTCAGTTTCAGGAATATTATTATTATTTACATTTTGATTAAATTCAAAAGGATTACTATAATATTTATAACTTCTAGAGCTACTACTAGTTTTATTAAATACATCTGAAATATCAAAGAAAAATTCAAAAGGAGAAGATTCTCGTGATTTTCCAAAAATTTCATACAAAATTTCTTCTAAATCTTGAGCAGCTTTTGATCTTTTATAGTAATTTTGTCCCCCTTGTTGATATTGTTGATAAATATTTTCATAATCTTTAAATTGACTAAAGTTTTTCCAATTATGGCCATATTTGTCATACAGCTTCCTTTTTTCAGGATCAGATAATACCTCATATGCTTCATTAATTTCTCTAAATATTTTTTCAGCTTCTTCTCTATTATTTGGATTAAGGTCTGGATGATATTTCCTAACTAATCTTCTATAAGCCTCTTTTAATTCTTTTTCGGTAGCATTCTTACTAACCCCAAGTATTTCATAATAATCCCTCATCTACTTTTCACCCCCTTTTCTTTATACTCCCCTATTATTTTTATTATTAAATTAATTATAAAATTCCTACTATATTTTTTATAACTTTTTTTAAAAAATTTTAATAAATAAAAAAATCTAAAAATAAAAGAGGATTTTTTTAATTGATAAATAACTTAACAGTATGTCCCTTTAATTATTATTCAATAAGGAGGTTTTAATAAATGAAAAAAATAATAACTATTATTTTAATAATTTTTTCTTTACTGCTAATTAACGTCTATCCTTTTGACTGCAAATATTATTCATTTGAATTTTCAAAAAACCAAAAAGTAACAGTAAATGATCAAGGAGTATATGTAGAGGATTCAGAAGGAAAAGTTACTGTAGATGATAGTGGAGTAAAAGTAATCCAAAATGAATGGAAATTAATAGATAATAGAGACACTACAAAAAAAGATGGATTATATACCGTTTTCTTCCAACATAATACCTACAAATTCAATGTTAAAATAAATTTTTATCTTAATAATAATATTTTTTATAATGATTATAATGAATTTATTAGTAAAATAAAATCTAATTATAGTAATGTTCAAATTAGTAAATCTACAATTCCAAATGATTCCAATAGAATAGTCTATAAAATTGTTATAGTCAATAACCAATATAAAACAGTTTATTATACAATATCCTCAGATTTTGGGTTTTATACAATAGAGTTTTCAGGTAAAAAAGAATACTTTAATAATTTAGCTTCAGATCTTAAAAACGTTATAGACACTTTTATCCCCAAATACTAAATAAAATATAAAAAAGGACTTTTTTTTGAAATGTATAATTTTTTATTGGCAATATGGGATATATAATTAATAAAAAAACAATAAATATAATCGAATATAAGTAGAATCCAAAGACAATGTATATAAAAAAATTGAAATATTATTATAAAAATATAATTACCAAGTAACTACAATAAATAAAGATTAATACTATAAAGTAAAAAAATACTAAAATAATTACAATGCTTACCTAGAATATATAAAGAAACATCATAATATCATTAGTTTATCC
>JBMFOW010000005.1:0-25986 GCA_049969455.1 bacterium
ATATTAAATAAAAAATAAAAAATAAAAAAATCCTTTAAAAAAAATATAAAAATTTTTCTTCTATTTAAGGTAGCTTAGAAAAAACTTTATTACTTTTCAAGTAATTAATAAAATCTTGTATAGCTTTAATAGCTTCATCCTTTGGAATACTATTTAATATATCCTTAGATTTATTAATATCATTTGTATTTAAAACTAATTGTAAAAATTGTATATATTTAAATTCATCAACAGCTTCATCTAATTTTTTATCATTATAGTATGATATTAAATTAGAGATATGATAATTTATTAACTGATTAAACATAGCTATTTTCAATTCATTTTCAGATACTTTTGATAAATCCATATTATTATTTAGTAAATAGTTTTTAAAATCTTGAACAGCTTTATCAAGCTCATTTCTCTCTATTAAAGATTCTAAATTAGTTACAAATTCTACTGCTTTTTCTTTAGATTTTAACATTGTATAAAATGATTTAGTAGTAGATGCAGTTGTTATTAAAAATATGCTTAAAGGAATAGCTAAGCTTAATGGTCCTAAAATTGGGCTTAATAAAGCAGCCAATACTATACTAAATAAAGAACTTACTCCACCTATTGTTAAACCAGCAATTAATGCTTTCAATCCAGTTGGTAATTTACTTAAAAAGTTTAGCTTATCTTTTAGAAAATTAGAAATTTTATTTGATAAATAATTTTGGAATTTATCCATAAAAGATTGCACCTTAGGAGCAGCTTTTAAGTTAATAATTGAAAACAAACTAGTTAAAGCAGCAAATAAAGCAAAATTAGTAATTCCAAAAGGCAAGGCTAATAACGCTGATAAACCTATATTAGTTAAAGCTGAAAATATCATCTTCTTTTTATCATCCATTTCAAATATATTAGCTAAACTTGAAGAAAAATTTGATACCAAATTTACACTCAATGGAATTCCACTTAAGTAATTAACAGGTAAAGTTTGTATTGAAAAATTTTTTATATCATTTATTTCTTTAGAAGTAGTAGAATTTAATAAACCTATTGCAGATATCATTGATGATGTTAATAATAAGCTTATATAACTCAAAGGATTTACAGAACTAGACAATAAAATTAACGAATTTAAAACAATTGGTAATTTAAAAGAGGTTATCAATGAATATATAGGATTATTAACTTTTTCACCAATTTTATAAGATACAGCTACACTACCTAATGGAACTAATGCTAAAAATGGGTTACCTAAAAGATATATACTACTTAATATTGCACTTGAAATCAGTCCCCTTAATAATAAAGGATTCAATTCATTTGATACAGGAGTATTCTTTAACTCTTGTAATTCTTTGAGTTATCTTTTCTTTTATCTTATTAGCTAAATCTTTTAAATTTTCATTTAAAACGCTGAATTTATTTCCAATGTTATATGTTAATACCTTATCAAAATCTAACTTATCTATAATCTTATCAAAAGTTTGATTTTCTTGTTCATTTTCTACATTTATAAAATCTTTTTTAATGCTTAAATTTAATGTATTTATATTATTACTTATTTCCATTTTATCACCCACTTTTTAGATCTTCTATCATTATTGCTATTTTTTTATTATTATTTTTTTTAAATATCCCTTTAATTATACAATAATTTTTATTAAAAATTTATTAATTCTTAAATATTTTTCATAATTTTTAATCCCTTTTAGAAGGTTTTTTTAAATTTATTTTTAATAAAATTATTGATACAAAATATTATACTATTTTTTATTATGTATATTTATTATTTACCAAGAGCTTCTAATTCATTATTAAAAGTGTTAATAAACTTAAGCCAAAATATTTATTCCAAAGATTTTAAAAATATGTTTATATTGTTTCCTGCTAATATATGTTATACTTTCCCTTTAGCTTCTTTATATTCCAATTTTAAAATCTCATTTTATGATATAGATTTTAATAATCTCTATCCTTTAAATTTAGAAAATATTATCCCTTTATATCCTAAGGATTCTTTAATTTTATTAAACATAGTAATTCCTTATGGTAATTTTGATTTTAATAAAATTTTATCACTAAAAAATAAAATAAACAAAATTAATGAATTAATAATAAAAGATAATAGATTAGTAATAATCTTATGGGATATGGCTTTAGTTATGATTACACAAGAAATATTAAACCTTATCTTTAGTAATTTTAAATTATTTAATCAAGATTTTTTTATATTTAGTTTTTCATATGCTAAGCAATTAGAATTAGGATACGGTAGCCTATTAATTAGTCCATTTAAATTAAATATTAACCTAAAATTACAAATTACCAAAGATCACATTCCCAAATTAATCAATAAAGTAGATAAAATATTTAAAGGGAGCAGAATTTTTTATTCTTTAAATAAAACAGAAATTCTAAATAAAATCTTAAACAATAAAAATGTATTTTATTGCTATAATTCAGAATTAGATTTAACAACACAAATTGAATTAGAAAATATAATAAATAAAATATTAAATAATAAAGATTTTGAATTAAATTTAAGAAATAATTTTAAAATTTCATACTTTAATTTACTAAACCTTAAAAGAAACATAAATTCTTATTATTTCTCAATTTTTCAAGAATTAATAAATAAAAACAAAATAAATGATATTGAATTATTAGATAATAATTTACTCTCTTGGAGATTTAACATAAGAGTTAATTTTAATAGAGATAAATTATTAAAAGAATTATTCAAAGAGAAAGTCTTTGTAAGTAGATTATTTCCAGTGGTAGCTCACTTATTTATAGATAAAAATTCTTACTTAAATAATTCTTACTTAAATAATTCGCATTTAAATAATTCTCAAAATTTTCAAAATTCTTCTAATCACTGGCTTAAAATAATTAACTTATTTAATAATCACTTAGTACTTAATTTTTCACATTCAAAAATAAACAATTCCTTAAATTCTTTAAATTCAAAAGATTACTTAAATTCAGATTATATAAAAAAAATTATACAAGTTATACAAAGAATATATATTTAATTAAATATTAAAGATTTTATGGATTTTAAATAAACTAAATGCTAAACAAATAAATTAGTTAAAAAAGATAATTTTATCAATTATTCCAGCACCTAATAAGATATCTTGGTAATAAAAAACTGAGATTTGCCCAGGAGTTATAGCTAATTGCTTTTCTTTAAATTCTACCAAAATAGTATCTTTTTCGATAAAATTCAATTTAGCAGGTGATTCTTTATGAGTATATCTTATCTTAACTAAAATCCCTTCTTCTTTATTTATTTCTTTAATATAATCTATAGGTAATATCCAGTTTAAGTTCTTAACTATGAATTTATCTTGATATAAATCTTCTTTATCTCCAACAATTACTGTATTTTTTTCTTTATCAATTGATATTACATATAATCTTTTTCCCAAAGATACTCCAATATTTTTTCTCTGACCTATTGTATAATTATGTATCCCCTTATGATTAGCTAAAAAATTACCATATTTATCAACTATTATACCATCAGTTATTTGCTCATTTTTAAAAATTTCTATATAACTAGTAGATATAAAATTTTGACTATCTACTCTATTATAGGTAGGTAAATTATAATATTTAGCAATTAATCTAACTTGATTTTTAGATTCCACTAAACCTAAAGGAAATATTGATTTTTCTAAATGTTTTTGATTTAAAAATGATAAGTAATAAGTTTGATCTTTTTTTAAATAATTTGCTTTTTGTAAAGTAAAATAATTTCTAAAACGTATTTTTTTAACATAATGTCCAGTAGCAAAATAATCAAATTTTATATTACTATTAATAGCCTTTTCTAAAAGATACTCAAATTTCATTTTCCAATTACACATAACACAAGGATTAGGAGTTCTACCATCTAGATACTCTTTCTTAAAATAGTTTAAAACCACATCTTGATATTCTTTAGTTAAATCAATAACATAGTAATCAACATCTAATTGCTTGGTTAATTTAATACAATCTTCTATATCCTCAAATTCTTCTGGGCCAAAACAACCATGGATTCTGCTTTCCTTATTTATATTAAATAACTTATTATATTGTTCATCCCATATTTTCATTGTCAATCCTATAACATTAAATCCTAACAATTTTAATAAAAGTAAAGTAGTAGAAGAATCTACTCCTCCACTTAAACCAACTGCTATTACATCACTTTTTTTTACATAATCTAAGTTTTGTTTTATACTTTTTAATAAATTATCTATCTCTTCCTTAGTTATTTCCTTTTCATTATTTATCTCTTCATTATGTAAATAAATTAAATTATCAATATTTTTAGAAACATTAACACTCATAATATTTTTCATTTTGCTTTAAGAGATTTTACTTTTTAAAGGCTAACTAGCTCTTAATAGCTTTTTTAACCTCCTTTATTTTTTATCTTATCCTACTACTTAATGATCTTTAACCTAATCAAGAATTCTGAATATAGCTATACTAAAAATCTATTTTTTCAGAAACACTCTTAGGATTTAAGAAAAATAATAAATAATCAGGTCCTCCAGCTTTAGCATTAGTACCACTAAACTTAAACCCACCAAAAGGATGAACCCCAACAATAGCACCTGTACATTTTCTGTTTATATATAAATTCCCACAATAAAACTCATTTTTAGCTTTATTTATATTAAATCTATTTTGACTAAAAACAGCACCGGTTAAACCATACTCAACGCTATTAGCGATATTTATAGCTTCATCAAAATCAGAGTACTTCATAACAGCTAAAACTGGCCCAAAAATTTCTTCCTTAGCAATAACATCATCAATTTTAACATCCTCAAAAACAGTAGGCTCTATATAGTATCCTGGATATTGGTACTCATATCTCTTGCCACCAATTAATAATTTATTTTGTTTTTTACCTATTTCAATATAATGCATTATTTTATTAAAAGCTTGCTCATTAATAACAGGTCCTAAGAATTTATTTTCCTTAGGTAACCCTATTTCAATTTTAGATACAGAATCCAAGAATTTATTCATAAATTTATCATAGATATTTTTATGAAGCAATAATCTAGACAAAGCAGAGCATTTTTGACCTTGAAATCCATAAGCACTAACTAAAACAGAATTAACAACATAATCCATAAAAGATTCATCATTAATATCATCAACAATTATAGCATTTTTACCACCCATTTCAGCTATAACTCTCTTTAAATGAGATCTTCCAGGATAATTTGAAGCATTTTTATGTATAAGTAATCCAACTTCTTTAGAACCAGTAAAAGCTATCATATGTATATCAGGATGCTTAACTAAATAATCTCCGACAATTTCACCAGTACCTGGTAAATAATTAATAACCCCTTGAGGTACTCCTGCTTCTATTAATAATTCATATAATAAATAACTCATCATAGGAGCATCTTCTGCAGGTTTTAGTATAACGGTATTACCAGTAACTAAAGCTGCAACAGTCATACCTAAAGGAATAGCAAGTGGGAAATTCCAAGGAGGAATAACAACCACTACACCTAAGGGTAAATAATAATAATAATTAACTTCACCAGGAAAAGGTAATAATCTCTTAGGGTTTTCATGAATTTCAATCATAAGTTTAGCATAGTATTCAAGGTAATCAATAGCTTCAGCTACATCAGCATCAGCTTCTTGCCAATTTTTTCCAACTTCTAAAACCATCCATGCAATATATTCAAATCTCCTTTTTCTTAAGATATTAGCAGCTCTTAAAAATACATTAGCTCTATCATATACATTAAGCTTAGACCAACTAATAAATTTTTCATTAGCATATTTAACTGCTTTATCAGCTAACTCAATACTAGCATCTTGAAAAACTCCAATAACTTGATTTATATTTCCAGGATTAACTGATATTATCTTCTTATCTACATAATATTCTTTATCAATAAAAATAGGATATTCTTTATTCAAATTAGATTCAACAAATTCAAATGCTTTTTTAATTTTTTCAATATTTTTAGGCTCTTTAAAATCAATAAATGGTTCGGTTTTATATTCCCAAAGATTATGAAAAATTGATTCTTCTAAATGAGATAATTTAGTAAAATTTTGAGTTTTCATTTTTATCCCCCCTTTACCCTAATATTAATTTTCTATAATAAATAAATAATAACCTGCTTTTTTAGAATTTATCTTTTTAAGAAAGCATTTTCAACAGAAAACCCATGTTTATTAGCTAATTCCTTAATCTTAATAATTTTATTACTATCAATATTTCTACCAATACTATAATTTTCATTAATATTTTCAGCAGTAAGAATAATAGTTTCAGCCATACAAGCTAAAACATTATTCTTAGGATAACCTATTATATCCTCAAAAGATATATTATTATTAAACAATTTCCTAAAATTAGGAGTAGAAGGTAATCTAATAATACCACCTTCAATAACAATAACATCTTTCCTCTTTTCAATAACTTCCTTAGATACATTATGAGGCATAGATATATCACAAACAATAGAATTATATTTTAAATCATTAACATTGATTAATTCAGTAGGACTAGAAGTAGCAATAATAACTACATCACTAACTTTTGTAGCTTCAGATATATTATTTGTAATTAAAATATTTTCTTTATTAAAAAAAGGATCATTAGATAAAATTTCATTTTTTAAAGCAGTTAATCTACTCTTATTCCTAGCAACTAAATATATTTTTTTGTAATCTTTATAAATTAGATTAGAGATAGCTTTACCAATAGCGCCAGTAGCTCCAATAACAGAAACTACTAAATCTTTTTTATTTAATTTCATTTGATTTATATTATAATCGATAACTTCTAAAGAAGAAGCAACAGTATATGAAGCCCCTGAAGTAAAATATAATCTTTCTTTAAACAAATTAACTAAAGTTAAGCCTGCTCTACCTACAATAGAAGTAAAAGCTCCTAAACCAAGAATTTTTGTTCCTAACTTAACTGCTAAATTACTACCTTTTATTAACTTATTAATAGCTAATTTTTCATCTTCTATAAACTGTTTAGCTAATAAAGGAATAACAATAAACATACCAAAAACTACTTCATTAGTTTTAGTTTTAATTTCAACTTCAGCAGCAACAAATGGATCAATCCACTTAAGAATCCCTTCAATAAAATCTGGTCTCTTATTAATAAGTTCAGGCATTACACGATATAAATCATTATAATTCAAAGGATGAATAAAAAAACCAAATGGCCCCTTCATAATTACCTTAATAATAAACCTCTATCACTTTTTAAATTAATGAAATCTAAAACAATATTTAAAACAAATAACTCGTCACTTCTATTATCATTAATAAATTGTTCTTTAATTGCTTCAAGTTCTTGTTTTATTCTCCTTATAGTAAATCCTTTTTTATAAATTATCTGATATATTTTTTTAGCGATATCTATTTGTTTAAAACTAAACCCATTTCTTTTCATTCCTTCTTTGTTAATACCAACAACTTTTCCAGGATTTCCATCAACCATCATAAAAGGAGGAATATCCTTAACAACTTTAGACATACCACCAACTATAGTATATTTACCTATTCTAACTTTTTGATGAACCCCAGCCATACCACCTAATATAACATAATCATCAATAAAAGAATATCCAGCTATAGCTGCATAAGATGAAATAACAGTATTATTCCCTACATAACAATTATGAGCAATATGACTATAGGCCATAAAGTAATTATTATCACCTATAACAGTCTTAGCATTTAATCCAGTTGGTCTATGAATTGTAGTAAATTCTCTAATAATATTATTTTTTCCTATTATTACAAAAGACTCCTCATTTTTGAAACTCTTATCCTGAGGAGGAGTACCAATAACTACAAATGGATATATAACTGTACCCTCATCTATAGTAGTATTACATTCAATAAATACATTATCCATTATCTTTACATTCTTAGAAATTTTACAATTAGGGCCAATATATACATTCTTCCCTATATTATCAGTTAATACAATAGAACTACTGTCAATAGTACTCATTGTGAACTACCTCGCCTCACAGATACGAAGCTTCGGGTGAGTTTGAACACTTTTTTGTGTTCCTTATAACGAGGACTGTATGTCTGATGTTATATGTAATATAACGAGTGATGTATTCACGAGTTATATGTAATATCACCACGGGTAGGTTCACGCTACCCCTACTCCTACCTATCCTACCATACACTAAGACATCAGAGCTACTTTTTATTATTATACACTCAACCATGTTAAATGTCAAGGACATTTTAATCGCTTACCTTCTGCTCTCTGTATCCTCATATCATAGATACGAGGTTTTAGAGAGCGGTTTTTCTATAAAAAACTTTATGAAAATTTTAAACTTTTATTTTATCAATAATATTAAATTGTTCATATATTTTTTTTAGCATTTTAAAACTAACTTTTAAAGCATTAATACCATCATCTACAGTAACTAAAGGTTCTCTATTTTCATTAACAGAATTAATAAATTCCATTAATTCCAATCTTAAAGGTTCATATCTAATAACATTAGGTATTTCTACTTTCATTTCAAAACTTTCATAATTAGCATGCTTATAAATATTTAAAGGTACATAATGGATCTCTACATACTGAGAAATATAATCAGCATAAATAGAATTTTCAGCTTGTATTATTCTAATTTTTCTTTCTTTAACATGATGACACCTACTACTAGTTAAAACTACAATAGTATCATTTTCAAAAGTAATACTAGCATTAGCTATATCCTCATTTAAAGTAAAATCATAAACACTATTACCTACAGCATTTATTTCTCTAATTTTTTGACCTTTTAATAAAAAATTAACCACAATATCTATATCATGAATCATTAGATCTAAAATAACACCAGTTGAAGGTTTTCTATTAGGTAAAGGTCCCATCCTTATTACTTCTATAAATACAGGTTTTTTGATATAATTAATAACTTGCTTTAAAACAGGATTAAACCTTTCAGTATGACCAACCATTAAGATTACTCCTTTTTTATAAGCTAAATCCTTTAATTCTTCAGCCTGCTCTAAATTATCAGTTATAGGTTTTTCTATTAGGATATGTTTAGAATAATTTAAAACCATTTTAGCCACTTCATAGTGTTTATCAGTAGGTACAGCAATAGAAACTGCATCTACATCTTTAATTAAGTCTTTAACATCTTTATAATAGACTGTTCCTAAATTTTCAGCTACCATCTTAGCTTTATTTTCATCAACATCGTATATCCCTATTAATTTACAAATTTTATTTTGAGAGTAAATCCTAGCGTGATGAAAACCCATATAACCAACGCCTATTACTCCAATTCTTAACATATTAACCCCTTTTTATTCAATAATTTTATTTTTTAGGAGTAATTGCAAAAGTTAAATTCCCATAAGCTACTAAACTCTTATCTACATAAGCCTCCGCTTTAACCATAGGAAATATAACTTGACCTATTTTTTTTATTTTTTCTTTTTTAACCTTAATAATTAAATCATCTCCTGGTTTAACTGATTTCTTAAACTTAAATTCATTAATAACACTTAAAACAGGTAAATAATTATCTTTATCTTCAAAATCATGTAAAAATAAAACCCCAGCAGCTTGTGCTATAGCTTCTATTATAATAACCCCAGGCATTATAGGATTACCTGGAAAATGTCCAACAAAAAACCATTCATTTATAGTTACACTTTTTTTTACAACTATCTCATCTTCTTTTAAATCCAATACCTTATCTACAAATAAAAAAGGATACCTATGGGGAAGCGCTTTTAATATTATATCCATTATCAATTAATTCTATTTTTTTATCTAAATTCCTGTTAAAAACTTAATAATTTAAATTATTAATTAAAAATTACAATTAAAAATTACAATCAAAGCATTATAATTAAAACATTTAATTAATCTCATTTTAATTAAATCATCTGAGGAATCCAAATAGTTTTTATCTCAACAAAATTCATTAAAAATTCTAATTTAAAAAATTCATCATTATAAAAATCATTTACTTTAATTTCTTTAATAAAAGTTCTTTTAATATTATTAGAAGCCCCTTCTTGAATAATCTCTTTTAATTTTTTATTATTCTCATTTAATTCATTATAAACAAAGCAAATACCATTAACATCCATATGATTAGCCAAAACAGGTACCAATTCATCATAAAAACCAGTTAATATATTAATAACTCCAGGTAACATATCAGAAGCTATTATAACTTCAGAAAAAGATAAAACACTTAAAGGATTATTCTCAATTAACACAACTGCAACATTACCTAACATAATAATAGGGATAACTAAAGAAATAAAACCTAAAAAATTAGGTTTTTCAGGTAAAACAACCCCAACTACACCAACAGGTTCTGGTGTAGAATAATTAACAAATTTACTATTAACATTATTAACAGTTCCTATTAAGTGATGGAATTTATCAGCAAAACCTGCAAAATAAACTAATCTATCTATACTAACTTCTACTTCTTTTAAAGGTTCACTAACCCCCATTAATTCAAGTTCATTAACGAATTCTTGCTTCCTATTCTCTAATTCTTCTGCCATCTTATAAATTATCTGTCCTTTATTATATCCAGATCTTGAAAACCAACTTTCTAAAACATTTCTTGCATACCTTACAGCATCTCTTAAATCCTCCTTAGAAGAGCTAACAACATTTGCTAAAAATTTACCATCCTTACTCATAACTTTATATGTTCTATTACTTTCACTCCTAACTAAATTATTATTTATTAATACTTTATAATTTTTTTTCACTTGAACCCTATTTTTCGTCATAAAAATTCACCACCTAATTTTATCTATTATATATTAAATTATATATTAATAATTAAAAAATCTACCAATATTATATTTAAACTTTTTTTTATTTTATCTTTTTTTTAGAATTAGTTTAGTATCAAATCCTTTAATGAAAAAATTAATTAAAAAATCTTTTTTATATTTTTTTCAAATTCTTATTTTTAAAATTAGCATTAGTTTATAAATTACATTTATTTTAATTTAATTTTTTATTTAAAAAAATTTTTTAGATCAAAATCAAAAAATTTTATTAAACATTTTTAAAAATTAAGGTAATAAAATTAATCTGTATTTTTTAAAATTATAAATGCAGCTATTAATCATGTCAAAAAAATTAGATTTAATCAATTAGATTTAGTTAATAAAATTATATTCGTTTTTAGAATTATATAAAAAAATATTATGAAAAAGAAGGAGAGATTAAATATATAGAGAATAGAAATAAAAGAGGGCCCCTAGCTCAAGTGGCAGAGCATGCGGCTCATAACCGCAGGGTTCTAGGTTCGAGTCCTGGGGGGCCCAACTTATATTACACGATGTCCTACTTATTTAGACTTTCAAAAATATCATTCATACTAATATCTTTTTTAACAGCTATTAATAAAAAAGCTAATCCTTATGATATATCATTTACTACTGAAACAACTTTTAACTTATATACCAAAATCTCAACATTTGAACAAGGAATTAAACTCGATTACAATAAATATTCTATCTATATTACATATCAACAAATAGATAATCTGGATTATTCAATAATAAAACAATTATTATCAAAAGAAATTTCAGATAAAGATAAATCAATTACAAACAAAATATATTTATTAAATCAAAATCAGCTTGGCTTGCCATTGGAATGGATAACTTTGAATTCAAAAATAAAAAAAATCAACCAATTATAGGTTTTTATTTCGAATACTAAATGGATAAAATAATAGAAATAATTAATCTTACTTTTAAATATGATAAAGAAATAATATTAGAAGATATAAATTTAGAAGTTTATCAAGGAGAATTTATAAGCATAGTTGGTCCTAATGGAGCCGGTAAAACTACATTAATAAAAATACTACTAAATTTAATACCATTTAAATACGGAACAATAAAAGTATTTAATAAAGATATATCAATAGATAAAACTTACTTAGAACAAATAGGTTATCTACCCCAGTTCTCAACAATTGATAAAACTTTTCCAATAACAGTAAAAGAAGCAATACTAATATCACGATATAAAAGAAAAGGATTATTCAGTTTACCCAATTTTATCTATACTAAACAAGATATAGAAGAAGTAAATAAAATAATAGAATTATTAAATTTAAAGGATAAAGAAAACAGTAAAATAAGTGAATTATCAGGTGGGCAACTACAAAAAGTATTATTAGCTAGAGCATTAGTTAAAAATATAAAAATTTTAATTCTTGATGAACCAACTAATTTTATTGATCCTAAATCTAAAATAGAATTAATCGATATAATATCTGAAATAAAAAATACACTTAATATTACAATACTAATGATAAGTCATGATTTAAATATAGTTTACAAATTAACTGATAAGTTAGTATGTATAAATAGAAAAGCTTCTGTAAGTAAATTAGATAATAAAAACCCTAAAAATAGGGAAGAAGTTCAAAAAAATTTAAAATCTATATACAGTCAGAACTTTAAATATATAGAACACTTTAACTGCATCTTAGAATAGACAAAATATTAATACAATTTTAATTTTTAAGTTTTTTAGTTTCTTTTCTTACAATTACAAAATTTAGATTTTTATTTTATTTTCTGGATTTAAGATAATTTACTTCTTCATTGATCATAATTTCTATCAATTCATCAAATTTAGTTTTAGGTTCCCATTTTAATATATTTCTTGCTTTTGTATAATCACCTTGTAACAAATTTACTTCAGAAGGTCTATAAAATTCTTTCGAACTTTCTACTACAACTTTATCATTATAATAAGCTCTTATACCTTTTTCATCTTCTTCCCATTTCAATTTCATATTTAAGTATTCAAAAGTTTTATCTATAAATTCTTTTACAGTATGTGTTTCATTTGTAGCTAAAACATAATCATCTGGTTTATCGTGATTTAACATTAAATACATTCCATAAACATATTCAGGAGCGTATCCCCAATCTCTCTTTGCATAAATATTTCCTATTATTAATTTATCAGCTAAATTATATTTAATTTTGACTGCTGTATTAACCACCTTTTTTGTAACAAATTCCATCCCTCTTAAAAATGATTCATGATTAAACAATATCCCGCAACAATTAAACATATTGTAAGCTATTCTATAATTAACTGTAATATAGTGAGCAAATACTTTAGAAACAGCATATGGGCTAACTGGATTAAATGGTGTATTCTCATTTTGAGGTATTTCTTTAACTTGTCCAAACATTTCACTCGTTGAAGCTTGATAAAATTTTGCTTCAGGATTATATAATCTAATAGCTTCTAATAACCTAAGAACACCAATAGCATTTACTTCCGAAGTTAATAAAGGTTGTTTAAAAGAGACTTGAACAAAACTCTGAGCAGCTAAGTTATAAATTTCATCAGGTTTTATTTCCTTTATAACATCTTGTATATTACTATACTCTAATAAATCCATATAAACTAGTTTTATTTTATCTTTAATATTTAGATATTCTAATCTCCAATAAGATGAATCAGAGCTTCTTCTATCAGCCCCATAGACTTCATAACCTAAATCAAGTAAAAGCTTAGCTAAATAAGCACCATCTTGGCCCCTTATACCTGTTATTAAAGCTTTCTTCATAAAAAAAAAAACTCCAAACTTTTTTATTATTCCTTAAAATCAAAAATAAATCCATAAATCTCATTTAAATTAACTAAACCATAATCAAACTTAATAACATATTTACTATTTTTAGGATTATCAAAGAAAATTCCACTATTAAAATTTTCGACATATTTTTCTATTTTATCTATATTTTTATCAAAGAATTCATTAATATGTAAAATAACTCCAGCATTATTAGTATTCCCATCTTTACCATCAGTAGCTAAACCTAAAAAGTAAATATCCAATTTAGGATTAAAACTATTATTTAAAAATAAATAATAAAGTTCCTTTAATAAGAATAATCCAAGATGCTGAACCCTACCTCCATAACCATCCTTTAAGACTTTAAAATAAGTCTCCCCACCAAATAAATAAACTCTTATACCTTTTTTTGCAATACCTTTTAAATATTCATTTAATTTAGTAAATACAAAAGCTTTAAAAAATTTAGAAAGACTATATAAATCCAAATTAACATGGCTAGAAACAATCTCAATAAAAAAATCATCAACTTTATTTTTTAATTTATAAAACTCTTTAAAATAATTTAACTGATTATACAATAAATAAATAGCTTCAAAGTTATCTAATAAAACAAAATTATGTAAATTTTTGTTTAAATATTCCTGTTTTTGTTCCATTATTTTTTCAATTTCTTTATTTTTATTGATAATATTTAAAAACATTTTAGCATCAACTAAAATTTTTAAATATTCAGATAACTCAGAAATTAATTGATTTATTTGTTCATAAGAGAATTTTTTATAAAAAGCAGTTAATCCTGAACCAATAGTATCTATATTATTAAAAGGTACATCAGAAATAATAAAACTTATAATTTTAGATTTATTAAAGTATTGTAATAATTTTCCACCTTTAATATTAGATAAAAAGGTTCTATAAGTATTTAGTTTATAAATATCTATATCTACTTTTAATAGTAATTTATAAATTTCAGATAATGTAGGATAAGGTATAATTGAATCTTCTATCATAGAACTACTACCACCAGAAATTAAAAATAAAAATAAACTATCTTCACTATCATTTTGTAAAATTAAATCAATAACTTTACCAGCAGCAATAAAAGAATTCTCACTTACTAAAGGATGTGTAGAAGCTATAAACTCTACTTTAGAATCTTCTATATCTTTTTTTATATTTAAATTAACATCATATATAACCAAAGCTTTATTAAAATTTATTTGATATTTATTAAATGAATTAATTAATGATTTATACATGTTTAAAGAAACTTTACCAACAGATATTATATAAATATTTTTATAATTTTTAATAATATCAATATTAGAATAAACAGCATTATCAATAGAATTAGCAATAGAATTTTGCAATTCGTTTTTAAAATTATTTTCTATTAAATTTTTAAAAAAATCAACTAAACTCATAACATAATTCAAGATCTTAAAAATTAATTTAAATAAAAATCAATTTAATTAAATTAATTAAGCTAAATTAGTATCATTATTTTTTAAAGTCATAGCATATTTAACAGCATTATAAGCATCAACCAAGCCTGAACCTTGAGTATATTTATCGTATTCTTGGTTAGTTTGTGGATCTTTTACTTTATGAGCAGTTTTTATTATAATTTCTTTAACTAATTTAGGAGTAGCATTAGGTAAAACTTGATATATCAAAGCTGCAATACCAGAAACAATAGCAGTAGCTCCACTAGTTCCTGATAAATTAATATAATACTGCCCTTGCCAAATATCATTAACATTATTAATATTAGTATCTAAAATATTAACCTTATTATCTTGATAAAATTGATTTTTATTAGAATTTAAATTAACTTTAATGTCATTATTATAAATATTTTGTTTAGAATTTTTGTAAGGATCAAAAACAGAACCAGGAACTCTAGCACCAGCTAATAATTTAGCAGGAGCAATAACATCAGGTTTATCCAATAAATCAAAAGGAGAAGGCCCCTTTGAAGAAGCATCATAAATAGTATCATCTGATACATCACAAGTATTTTTAGTATCTAATCCACCAACTGTTATAACATCAGGAGCCATTCCAGGACTATCTATAGTTTCGTTAGCATAGTCATTTCCAGCAGCAGCTACAACTGTATAATCCTGTGCTAAATCATTTGCTAGCTTAGCTATAGCATCATTTAAATATCCCGTTTTAGGATCTACACCTATCGATAAATTAACTACTTTTATATTATACTTCTTACCATTTTCTTTTATCCATTCTAATGCTTTAATTATTTCAGAAACTGAAGTTATCCTAAGAATAACAAATTTAACCCCAGGAGCTACTCCCTGATTATAACCATTAGACATTTTACCACTACCACCTATTAAAGAAGCAACATGAGTACCATGCCCTAGCAAATCTTTAGGATTATTTTCATTAGATTCTCCAGAAAAATCTTTATAAAATATTATCCTATCTTTATCTAAATCAGGATGGTTATAAATTATCCCACTATCAACAACAGCAACTACAACATCTTTCCCATCAATTCCCAATTGCCTTACCTTATCCAAATTAATAGATACCAAATTAGGATTTAATTTAGAACATGAATTTTCACATATGTTTTCACCTATATTTTCACATTTCTCAACAGTAGAAGCTACATTAATTAATTTCCTTATTAAACTTAAATCAGGATTATTAGTAACAGGATTATATAATATATGGAATTTATCATTTTGATATGGTAGAATATCATATTGTTTTAAATTCTTTTGTAAATTAATTTTATTCTCTAAAAATTCTTTATCATAAAATAAGTTTTTTATTTCATTAAAATTAGTTTTATCTATCATATGTTATATAATTTTTCAAAAAATTAATTAAAGCTTTAAAAAAAAGTAAAAAAAATGTTAATTTTTAAAAGAATAATTAAATTAATAAATATCATAAACAAAACTATTTTTTAAACCACTACAAAACTTAACAAATTATTTATTACAAACTCAGAATGAATAATAATCTGCTTAATTAAATAATTATCTACAGATTTAAATATATTAGTTTCTAATTTAAATTCATAAGATAAAAATAAATATACATTATCATTATTTTGATTTACTATCTCCACACTTGCAGAATTATCATATTTAGCAAAATTACCATAATCTGAAGAATTTTTAAATACAGAAACAGGTATAATAAATATAAAACCTCTTTTATAGTTTAAAGCATCAGAAAAATATTTACCTTCTATACATGTTATCCTTTTATCATTAACATCAATATAATAAAAGAAATCCCATACAATTCTTTTTCCTAATAATCCAACAATATCAGATAAATATAAAATATTATTTGGTTTATAATATTTAGTATAATATATACCAATATCAGGAGTATGAGCATAACCAACAACATTTACTTTAGAAAACTTATTTTTTAAAACATATTCTAAACCTTTTCCTATTAAATAACCAATATACATGTTATTAGTTATAAGAGAAAAAAAAGATTTAAGAATAAAAACAAAAACTAAAATAAATATAAAAAATGAAATACCAAAAGAAAAATTAAATATAAAAAAAAATATATCGTAATAATTATTATAAAATTTTATATAATTAATTTTAACTAACTTATCAATAAATAAAGAAGTTAGTAAAACAAGAACAAAAATAGTAATACCAATAAAGAAATAAAAAAGAATAGTTCGATTAAAAAATGAATCGAATATTAATTTTTTTCTCTTTTTTTCTATTAAATTTATATCAAGAATATCCAAATTAAATAATCTCCTTTCATATTTTTAAGCAATTTTAATTTTATTAGATTAAATTCCAGGTTTAGTTAAGCTTAAAGGATTTAAAATTTTTTCAGCTTCTTCAGGAGATAATATATTTTTTAAAACTACATATTCTTTAATAGATAATTTATTTTTTAAAGCTTCTTTTACTATTTCATAAGCTTTATCATATCCTACAATCTTAGCTAAAGGAGTTACAATAGAAGGATTATAATTAACAATAGTATTAATTTTTTCAAAATTAATTTTCAATCCATCCATAAGTTTTTCTTTTATAATTTTTAATAAATTAGATAAAATAGAGATAGATTCAGTCAAAGAGAAAGCAACTAATGGAAAAGTAGTTGATAACTCAAAATTAGAATATTGATTAACAAAAGTTAAAGAATAGCTTAAACCAACGATATAAGAGCAGGCCATACCAACTGCTTCAGGAATAACAGGATTAACTTTACCAGGCATAATAGAAGATCCTGGTTGTAATTCAGGTAAAAATAATTCAGCAAATCCTCCAACAGGCCCACTTCCCATAAATCTTATATCATTTGTAATCTTTATTAAAGATAAAGCTAAGATTTTTAATATATCCATTACTTCTATAAAAGTATCAATAGAAGCTTGAGCTTCAAAGTGATTAGAAGTTTCCCTAAATTTAGGATAAATCTCAAAAGGAATAAATTTATACATAAATTCATTAATCTTATTAACTACTTTAGAGGGGAAATCAACATGAGTATTAATCCCAGTACCAACAGCAGTACCACCAATAGGTAGCTCAGATAATCTATTAAAAACTCCAGTAATTCTGTCTATAGCTAATTCTAATTGTCTTCTATAGCCTGAGAATTCTTGAGAAAATGTAATTGGGGGGGCATCCATTAAATGAGTCCTACCTATTTTAACCACATCCCTAAATTCCTCTTCCTTTTTCTTTATAGAATTTATTAAATAATTGATATCATTTATTAATGATACAAGCATTTTATAAACAGCTATTCTAATAGAAGTAGGAATAACATCATTAGAAGATTGACCTTTATTTACATCATCATTAGGATGAATAAATTTACTACCTAATTCCTTATTTAATAAAATACAAGCTAAATTAGAAATAACTTCATTAACATTCATATTAAGAGAAGTAGCAGAACCAGTTTGAAATATATCTAAAACAAAATTATCTTGATATTTTTCAAAATTATTTAAAATTTCATTAACTGCATTAATAATAGCATTAGCTTTATTAGAATCTATTAAATTTAATTCATTATTTACAATAGCAGCAGATTTTTTTATAATTAATAAAGCTTTAATAATTTCTGGGTGAAATTTATAATTACTTATTTGGAAATTATTAATAGCTCTTTGAGTTTGAGGTCCCCATAATTTATCTTTAGGAATTAAAACTTCACCTATTGGATCTTTTTCTATTCTAAATAAATCAGTATTTATTGTCATAAAAAAACACCCCATATATTTTTTTATTTAGAATAAAGGGAAGAAGAAATAATAAACTCTTTAATAGCCTGAGCAGCTAAAACAGATGTTTTATAATTAGGATAATCTAAATATGGATTGATTTCAACAACATCAAATGCAACTACATTATATTCACTTAAAATTCTTAATATTTCAATAAAATGTTTAAAATTAGCGCCATCATGCACAGGATTAGAAACAGCACCAGCTACACAAGGATCAAAAAAATCTATATCTAAAGAAAGGTATATATATTTACTACTTATACTATTTAAAATATTTTTTAAGGAAATAATATTGGATAGATCAATATTAATAATATTAGAGAAAAAAAAACCTTTTTCAAAATCATCCAAGGTTCTAACTCCAATAGAAATAATATTATTAGTATATTCAGATATTCTTCTAACAACATTAGCATGAGAATAAATTTGGTTTAAATATTTATCGTGACAATCTGCATGAGCATCCAAATGAATGTAAATTAAATCTTTAAATATATCTTTTATAGCTAAAAATGTAGCAATAGTAATACTATGATCTCCTCCTATAAAAACATAAATTTTCTTAGTATCAATTAAAATATTTTTTAAATTTTTATAAATATTATAAACTGTTTTATCATTGTTGTAATCTAATTTAATAAAGATATCTCCTATATCAAATAAATCAGTTTCTTCCAATGATTTAGAAAAATAAAAACTAAAAGTTTCAATTAATTCAGAATAAGCTCTAATATAATAAGGTGCTTTAAAAGTACCTAATCTACTATTAACATACCCTTCATAAGGAATCCCTATTACTAAATACTTAGATTGTTCAAGATTAGTATAATTTCTTAAAAATGGAAATATACGCATAAATTTATTACACTATTTTATTATAAGTAGCTTTTTATTAGAAATATCTTTTAATATATCTTCATTCAATGCTTGATTATTATTAATATACTCTTGAACATTAACTTCTTTAAGATATTGCTCTAAATTATTAAATAATTTTTGATTTTCAAGTACTTTAAAAGCTAAAAATTTAGCAATAGTTATTAAAGATGAAGAAAATAAATACTTATCAGCAATAATAAAAGCTTTCCAAGCATATTTTAAAGCTAATTTGTAATTATCTGGATATAAATTCATATATCTTATTATATAATCTTTATATAAACTTAAAAATAAAGCATTATAATTAAAAAGATTATCAAGTTCTAAATATACTTGTTCTGCATACTTTTTTATTTCAATTAATTTTTTCTCTAAATTAGATTTTTTAGACTTACTTTTTATTGATCTATATTCACCATAATTTTTTAAATACTTATAATGATTTTTCTCTATCTTTTTCAAAAATTCTAAATTCTTTATAATAAATTGATAATAATTTTCTTTAATTTCATCCAAATCTATATAATTAATAAAAGATTGAACAATATCTAAAAAAATAGATAATATCTCTTTAATTTTATCCAAATTATAATTTTGATAAATAGCAATAGTAGACATTAATATAAGAGATTCTATTAGAATTGATATTAACTCTTTTATAACAGGAACTGTAAGTCCAAAGTTATATGTTAATCCATTTAAATTTTCAATTTCTATTATTTCTCTAACAAGAGAATTTAAAATATTTAAAGAAATTTCAAATTTTCTTCTATAAAATGCTAATTTAGCTATAAGTAAATAGATTCTATAAACATATAATTCCATTTTATTTTGCGGATTATTTTTTCTAAAATAAAGAGATAAATAATTAAAAGACTTAACAGCAAAAGTTTGGGCTTTATTATATTTCTTTAATTCTAAGTATATCTTAGATATCATATAACATAATTCTGATTTTATAAATAAATCATCCACATTTTTAAATATTTTTTTAAAAATCCATCTTATTTCACTATTCAAATTCCATTTTACGTAATTATTAATTTCTAAAACAAAATTTAAATAAATAGGAACATAATTATATAAATAATTTTGATCTATTATTTTTTTTATCAACCTTAAATATACAACAACTATGTCAGTAGTAGTAGGTAAAAATAATATTAATTTTTCTAAATTTATTATAACAGATAAAAAATCATTTTTTATCATCATATCTAGAAACTACATCAACTTATAAAAGCTAAAATTCTTTTTAAATTATGATTTTCAAGCTTACCTATAAACAACATTGATAAAATCTCCTTGGTTATTTTATTTTAAAATAAGTTCTTTAAATTCATCTACATTTATATTAAAAAATTTATAAGAATGAGAATTAACAAATAAATTAGATAAATTACTAGATTCATTATTATTATTTTTAAGAGTATTAATGATTTTAATTAAATTAGATATATGGTATTTAAACCGGTAGTGTCCATAAGATGAAACCTGACCAGTAAAAACTATAAAAGGCCAATCACTACCCTGAGCTTGCATTATTTCATACAATGCATAATTCAATAACTCCTTATTATTATTATCACTATTTTTTATTAAATTTATCAATTCTTGAGAATTTATATTAATATGCCTATACATATAATCTACACTACCATTAAGCCAGTATTCATAATATCCTTTCCAGCCCCAACTACTACTATTAGGTTCAATAACATCCATTTTAAAATTAATTTTTTTTAACATATCTAAATACTTAGAAGGAGTAGTTAAAGAAACTAAATAATTAGGATTATCATTAATTAACTTAATAATATTTTTAATAAAATAAATTCCTTCATACCACCAATGTCCAAATAACTCAGTATCATACATAGCAGTAATAGCTAAAGGTATATTTAATTTCAATTTATCTTGCCAATATTCACATTGTCTTTCTCTATTAAATATAAAATTACTTGCATGTTCTAAAGCTTTTTTTAAAGCTAAATCTGGATTATATACCTCTTTCTTAGATAACTCTACATCACTACCAGTTATTCTATAATACTTATATCCAGTATCAACTCTAGTTCCACTTTCATGAATATAATTTTTAATATAATCAAAATCAAGATCAAAACCAATATCTCTGTAAAATTCTCTATAAAAGAAGTCTCCAGGATAACCTTCTTTAGCAGACCA
This sequence comes from bacterium, assembly GCA_049969455.1. Classification (GTDB taxonomy): domain Bacteria; phylum DRYD01; class DRYD01; order DRYD01; family DRYD01; genus CAKZQG01. The sequence continues at coordinate 21,954 of JBMFOW010000005.1, forward strand.
AACTTGCTTAGAAGATTCTCTATCCCTACCAAATATAACTAAATTATTCTTAGTTAAATAAGGTACAAAAGTTCCATATTTAACCTTACTTCTACTAAAAAGTATTCCATGATATTCTAAAAAAGTATATTTTATATTATATTTAACTAGAATTTCATCAAGATTTTCATAATAAGCACATTCAGGAAGCCACATACCCTTAGGTAAAAAACCAAAATATTTACTAAAATTATCTATAGCTTTATAAATCTGATATTCTAATAATTTCTTATTTGATTCCTCAAATAAATAAAAAGGAGATATACAATGTGTTAAATTACTTGTTATAATCTCAATTTTATTTTGATTAGCTAAATCCTTAAAACCTTTTAAAATATCACCATTTAATTCATTAAATCTATTAAAAACTTTCAAATAATTATCATAAATAAATTTAGCAGGTTTATAAAAAATAGAATGCTTAGTTCTTTCTATTTCTTTTTCACCTAATTCTATTGTTCTTTTTAAGTCTCTATATATTCTTTCTTTAAAAAAATCGTTAGTAAGCATAGTTAATAAAGTTCCTGAAAAACTAATAGTAATAGAAATATCATAATTTTTCATTTCTTCTAATGCTAACAACAAAGGTAAATAACTATTTTTAACAGCTTCAAAAAGCCAACGTTCCTCTAATGCTTCATTATACTCAGGATGATATATAAATGGCAAATGAGAATGCAATACAAATAAAACAAAACCTTTTTTATCCATTATTACTCCTCCTTATAAAATAATTTTATCATAATTAATTTAAAAAAAATTTTTATTCCAAAATAGATTATCCTAAATAAATCTCTTAACTTTGCAAAAAAAATAAAAACTAAATCTAAAAAATTACTTTTTTTAGTCTCTAATAAAGATTTTTCCAAAAAATATTTAAACTCCTCCATAAACTACTAGTAATATATTAAAATTTTAGAAGGTAATTTTTTTAATTTATAATAATTTAAAGGCAAAATATTAAAATTAAATAAACTTTCCTTAGAATTAGGATCTAGTAAATAATAAACTAATAAATTAAAAGGTATAATTATACTATTACTTAATTCTTTAGCAATTATTTTTTTATCTGAAATTTGATTTTGATATATTTCAAAATTAATATAAAACAATCCTTTCATTCCTAAATTATCTAAATTTAAACTTATATCATTTATATTGTATTCTATTAAACTAACTTTATCTAAATTTTCAAACTTTTCATAATAATAATAATTAATTTTATTTATCTTTAAATATTTCATTAAAATATCAATATTATCGTAATTTTTATTAAACAAATAATAAACTTTTAAACTGTTTTGAATTTCACAAATAGAATTTTTATATTCTTTTAATAAAAATAAATAATTTTTTAAATTATTAAGAAAATCGTAATAAACTTTTTTAGTAAAATACTCTTTATTTTCTTTATTAACAGTTTCAAATAATATAGTTGGTATATTTCTAATTATTCCGTAATTTCTTAAAATAGAGGCATAATCATATCCACCTATGTCATTATTAACATAATACTTAGAAATCCTTATATTGTACTTTTCATATAAATTTTTAAAAATTTCTTCTTGATTAATTACTATTCTATTTTCAATACTAATTAATTTATTCAAATCATATTGATTATAAATAATATTATAGGTTTTAAAAAATTTCAATAAAAATTTAGAATAAAACCCATTATAATACATAAAATCAATATTATCTCTTTTTACTGCTTCATGTAAATCTATAATAAAATCAATATCATAATCATTTAATAAATTTAAAATCAATTTAGAACTTTTAGAAAATAAAGTAATATAGGTTCTATTAGGATCAATTTTTTCCAAAGAATATCTTGTTTTATTTTGTATTCTATATTTACTAGGCTCTAAAACAATAATATAATTGGCATATGAAAAATCTTTTTCAAAATATTTTTTATCTAAAAATTCTTTAATAACATTATAAGGTAAATCTTCATCACCATGAACACTACAATTTATCAAAATATTAAAATCACTTTTATTATCAACATAATATACTAAACTATCCTCAGAATCCTCAATTAATAACAAATTACAATAAGCATAACTAAACAAAAGAAAATATAAACATAATGAAATAAAAAAAATTTTTAATATACCCAAAAAATTTATCATTACTTTATAAATAATTTATTATAATTTACTTAAAAAATCAACAATAGAATCTAAATTAATACTAAATTTTTCTTGAGAATTCTTTAATCTAATATTAACTGTATTAGTTTCTAATTCTTTTTGTCCAACAACAATTATAACTGGTACTTTAGCTTTTTCGTATTGCCTTATCTTATAATTTAAACTATTAGCTTTTAAATCAATTTCTACTCTGTAATCTTTAGATTTTATAATATTATAAACTTTTAAAGCATAATCATTAAATTTATCAGAAATTGGTAATATAATTACTTGAACAGGAGCTAACCAAAACGGGAACTCCCCATTATAATGCTCAATTAAGATCCCAAAGAATCTTTCAAAAGAACCTAATAAAGCTCTATGAATCATAACAGGATGATGTTTAGAATTATCAGGACCTATATAAGAGATATCAAATTTTCTAGGTAAATTAAAATCAAGCTGTATAGTAGAACATTGCCATTTCCTATCTAAAGAATCCTTAATTTCAATATCTATTTTAGGACCATAAAAAGCCCCCTCTTTTTCATTGATTCTATAATTAATATTACTTTTATCTAAGGCATTTTTAAGTGCTAATTCAGCTTGATCCCATAAGTTAATATCTCCAACAAACTCATCAGGCCTAGTACTCAAATAAACTTCATAATCATTAAATCCAAATTTTCCTAAAACTTTAATAACTAAATTAATCAGATTAATAATTTCTTGTTCTACTTGATCAATTGTACAAAATATATGAGCATCATCTTGAGTAAATCCTCTAACTCTCAGTAATCCATGTAAAACCCCAGATTTTTCATATCTATAAACAGTACCATATTCAGCAATCCTTAAAGGTAAATCCTTATAACTCCTTGTTTTATGTTCAAATATCTTTATATGAAATGGACAATTCATAGGTTTTAAAACGAATTCTTGATTTTCTTCAATTTTCATAATAGGAAACATATATTTGTTATAAACTTGTAAATGCCCACTTATCTCCCATAATTTAGAGTTAGCTATATGAGGAGTCCTAACAAAAACATATCCATTTTCTTCTAAAATTTCTCTTAAATATTGCTCAATAATATACCTAATTTTTTCACCTTTTGGTAACCATAAAATAAGGCCACTACCAATATCTTCATTAATTTCAAATAATTCCAAAGCAGGTCCTAAAACTCTATGATCTCTTTTTTTAGCCTCTTTAAGTTTATTTAAAAAATCTTCTAATTCTTGTTTAGTAAAAAAAGCAGTTCCGTAAATTCTTGTTAGCATCTTATTTTTTTCATCACCCTTCCAATAAGCACCACTTAAACTTAATAACTTAAAATTCTTTAAATAAGAAGTATTTAAAACATGAGGCCCTCTACATAAATCTACAAATTCACCTTGCCTATAAATAGAAACTACATCTTCTTTTATATCTTCCTTTAATAATTCTACTTTATAGGATTCATTTATCTGTGAAAATAAATCTATAGCTTGTTGCTTAGTTAATTCTTGTCTGATAATAGGTAATTTTTCATTAACTATTTTTTTCATTTCTTGTTCTATTATTTCTAAATCTTTATCACTAATAGATTGATTAAAATCTATATCATAATAAAATCCAGTATCAATAGGTGGCCCAATAGTTATTTTTGCATCTTTATATAATCTTTTAACAGCTTGTGCTAATAAATGAGCAGTACTATGCCTTAAAACCTCTAAAGCCTCATAATCACCTTCAAATTTTAATTCAATTTTATCAATATCCTCATTTATAACATAAGTTAAATCAACTAATTTTATATTACCATCTTTAAAATAAACCTTAGCTACTATTACCTTATCAATATCAAAAT
>JBMFOW010000006.1:0-23647 GCA_049969455.1 bacterium
ATATCACCTTTTTTCACTAGAATCTTCTCTCTAGAAGATGGGTTAATATAGTTTCCTTCTTTTATAGTTATATTTAAGCCTTCACTTTTTATTCCAACACCTTTAGGAAATTTGATTTCTTTTATTGGATTTCCTCTATTTGTTAATCTTGTTTCAATAACATTACTAAATTGCTTTTGTAATATTTCCTGAAAAGTTTTGTCAGTAAACAAATTATTATTAATTAGCGGAACCTTTTTATTAAAAAAAGAGATCACATATTCCGTGGAGGTTTTTATTCCCCCCAGTGTTCGAAGATTAGTTCCATCTGGAATATCTCTTATTATTTGTGCTAAAAAACTGTTGGAGTCAAAAATATATTTCATCAGGCTTTTTAAATTTTCTTGTTCTCTATCATCAATACTTACAAAAAATACCCCATCTTCTTTCATAAACTCCTTTGCCAAACTTAACCTATTCTCCATCATTGTAAGCCAAGTAGAATGCCTAAATTTATCATTATAAATAAAGTCATCACTACCTGTATTGTATGGTGGATCAATATAAATTGTCTGCACCTTTTCTTTAAACTTTGGCAAAATTGTATTTAATGCTTGATAATTCTCACTTTTAATTAACCATCCATCTAATTCATTATCTAAATCATCAAATAAACTTAAAATCTCAATCTCTAAATCCTTAAAATATTTTGTATCAATTGGTAAAAATTGATATTCTTTTTTAAGTTGATACCCTGTTATTGTTCTTTCAATTAATTCTTTTGGCTCTTGGTCTATTATTCCAAGTTCTTTCCATTCTTTAACTTGTTCTTTGTAATTTTGATGTTTCTGTAATTTCTCAATAATCTTAAAACCATTCCTTTTGGCAATTCTATCCAAAGTAATAACATAATTTGAATTAAAAACAAATCTTGGTTTATTCCATATCTTTACAAGTTCATCTTCAAATTTTGATACAAAATCAATTATTAATTCTGCTATTTCTTTAAATTTATTTATCTGATCTATTCTTTGACTTGTCCATTGCAGCTTCTCCCTAAAAAGATAACTATAAATATAAAGCTTTAATTGCTCATTCAAAAAATTTTTAGCATTTTTGTGAACAAAATAATCTACTTCTGATTGTTGCTCAAATTTTCTAAATGCTTCCTCCAAAATTTCCTCTGTTATCTTTACTTGTTTTTCTTTTAATTTCCTTAAAATTTCTTCAAATCTTGTTGTTCTCCCCTTCTCTGAATAATAAACATAAAAATAAATTTTGTCCTTTGTCGTCTTTTCATTATCAAGTTCATAAATTAATTCCCTCTTTTCATTCGCTTTTTTATATTCAAGATAATAAACATCAAAGTAAAATTTAAATCTTTGACCATTTTTTTGAATTTCAACTTCTAAATTGTTATAAATTCTATCTGTTTTAATATAGTAAAGATCTCTTGTTTTCCAAAATAAAACTACATCTTCTTTATCTGAATAAATTCTTTCGTAAATCTGATGATAAAAAGAAGTATTAACAAAATAAATTGAACCTGATTCTGAAAAGTATCTTGAAAAGAATGTGTAAAGTTTTTCAAAAATTTCTTCCTCAAAATTCGGGTATTTATTTAAAACTTCATTAATTTTTTCTTCTAATTTAGGTTTAAAAACTTTATTATAATAATTCTTTTTTATTTTCATTAAATTAACAAATCCACCACTACCCTCAATTTCAGCACCAACAAACATATTACCCAATAAATTATAAAATTTTTCCCTATAAGTATAAATCTTCATAAAACCACCTTCATTAATTTAAAATTAAATTTAAAATTTAAATTTAAATTAAAAAACTTTAAAATTAGTTATTAAAATTTAAAGTAAGTACCAATTGTTAGTTTCCTGTCTTTAGTAAGTACATCCATATACCCAGCCCTAAGATAAATATTTTTAAAATTATAATCTAAAAAGGTATTTAATTGTACTTTAGAAGGTCTTAATAATTCTGCAGTAAAACTAAAATTTTTGTTTAATTTTTTATCTATAGCTACTCCTAATTCAGAATACATTAATCCTGCTCTATATCTTACCTCACCTTTATTATAAGTTAATTGTAAATCTAATAAATTTTGACGTCCTAAATCAAAAATCCCTATCCTAAATCCCTGAATAGAATTAGGAAAAATATCTATATCTAAAGAAGTAACAGGATTATGTGAATAATCTTCAATAGATAAAATAGAAGGATTAACAGAAGCAAACCTAAAATCTTGCTGGTTTAAAGTTTCTTGTTGCAATTTTTTAGCAGGAGCTAATAAGAAATCTGCTACCTCAACTACCTCCTTAAGCTTTGAAATTGAAGCTTTTAAATCCTCCTTTAATTTCTTATCTTTAACTACATCTTCAATGTTAGCTGCACTGGTTTCTAAACTCTTTGCCATATTCCTTAAATGCCTTAAAGTTTGTAATAAATCCTCTCTTAATGTAGTATTTTTTAATAAATCCTTTATACTGTAAGTAATCTCATTTAAATTTTCACTAGTAGTTTTAATATTCGAAACAATTACTTTAATATCTTGCTTATTAGAAGCTAAAATATCATTTAAATTAGAAGAAGCATTATATAAATTATTACCTATTTTATCTATCTTAGAATTAACATTTAAAACTGCATTATTAGCATTCATCAATAATAAATTAGTATTTTGAGAAATAATTTCAATATTTCTACTTAAGATATAAGTTAATAAATTAATATCTTTTCTAGTATCGTATAATAATAAATTAACATTATCAGTAATTTGATTTATTTTAGTAGGCAAATTAAGAGATACTACTAGATCTCTAAAATATCTCGAAGTTTGTTCTAATTCCTGAAAAGCTAAATAACTTTGCTTTAAAACTTGATACCAATCAACCATAGGATAAGTGTTATTATAAATAAAATCGTTAGGTTGATAAAATTTATTATTATAAACAGGTTCTATATTTAAATATCTTTCACCCATTAAACTACCACCAATGTAAAAGATAGAATTATAAGGAATCTTATAATCTTTTAAAATTTTAGCTTTAACCTTAACTGTATAATTAGGATTAAAAGAAATATCTTCAATTTTTCCTATTTCAACCCCTGACATAAATACTTTAGAATCACGAGCTAAACCAGAAACATCTTTAAAAACTAAATACAAATAATAATACCCTACCCTATTCTTAAATTTCCCTAAATAAAATAAAACAATAAAAACAGAAAAAATAAATAATATAAATAAAAACCCAGTTTTTATTAAAACATTCTTAGAATATTCCATAATTTTAGCTCCTATATTTTTTAATTACATTTTTTAATTTATATTTTTTTAATAAAAAAATAAAATAAAAACTTAAATAATTTTAAATTACGTTTAATACGTTTAGGATCTTGAATAGTTCTGTAAAGCCATTCTAATTTAAATTTTCTAAAAATATAAGGTGCTCTTTTAAAATGCTCACCCCAAACATCAATACTCCCCCCAATACCAATAAAAACATTTGCATTTATTTTATTAATATTATTATAAATCCAAAATTCTTGCTTAGGACTACCTAAACCTACTAATAATACCTCTACATCTTTTGAATTAATTAAATCAATAATTTCTTGATCTTTTTCAAAATATCCATTATAAAATCCAACTATATTAGAATTAGGATATTTATTTTTTAAATTAATTACAGCTTTTTCTAAAATCTCTTGTTTAGTTCCTAAAATAAAAACTCTATAACTCTTTGATATAATACTTTCAGCTAAATCTATCCCATTTATCGGATTAATCTTTAAATTATATCTTTTATTTACATAAAAACAAACACCATTAGATTCTAAAATAACTTCAGAATTATTTAATATATCTAAAAAAACACTATTATATAAAGAATCAATAACCATTTCAGTATTTAAAGTAACTATTTGAATTTTACCATTATTTTTTATAGTTTCTTGAATTTTATTTAATACTTGATCTATAGAAAAATAAAGATTTTTTATAACAATATTTGATATCTTTAAATTATTTAAATTATTTAAATTATTTGAATTATTTGAATTATTTGAATTATTTGAATTATTTGAATTATTTGAATTAGATAAATTTTGCACTCTATTCCTTTGAATTAAGAACATAAATTCAAAACAAAATTATTTTTCTTTAAAGGGATTAGTTAAAATTTTAAATCTATTAAAAGGAAAAATAATAATTAAAGCCTTAGCCTTAATGTTATCTTTATCAACAAAAGGATAATCCCATAAATGACTATCATAACTATTAGGTCTATTATCACCTAAAAAGAAATAATTATTATCAGGTACTTTAACAGGGCCATAACTATAATAATCCTTATACACTAAATAATCTTCTCTTATATAATGCTCATTTATATATAAATTTCCTTCATTTATAAATACTTTTTCATTAGGTAATCCTATAAGCCTTTTAATATATAATCTATTTTCATTAGGAATAGGAGGCTTAAAAATTAAAATATCACCCCTATTTACTTTTAAACCATCCTTAGAATTAAACCAAATTTTATTAATACCAAAAATAATATCACCTGGTTTTAAAGTAGGTACCATAGAAGAAGAAGGAATTATATATAATCTCCCTATAAAAGTAATAACTAAAAAAGCTAATAAAGAAGCATAAAAAGCACTATCAACCCACTCTTTAAAAGATTCTTTGCTAATTTTTTTTAAAAAATTAGGTAACCAAATCTTAGGAAAACTAAACCAATTATACTTAATCCCTATTTTAATAAAAAATAAAATAACTATTATAAAAATTAATACAATATCATTCATAAATTTTATATAACTATATATTTTTTATATAACTATTTCAGAAATAGAAATAGTATTACTATCAATTTTTTCTATTAAGCTTAGTTTATCAGTATCCCTATTATAAAATACCATATATTTTAATTCATCATCAGAGAGAATAGAATTAATTGCTTTATTTTCAGAAATAACAGGTACAGATAACCTTTTTCTAATAACATCAATTTCTTTAGTTTTTAAATTAGTTCCAATATTTTCAAAGTTCTCAATATTTTCTCTACTTTCTAAGTGACTTAATTTCATTTTGTGCCTAGAGCCAACTATAACCTTATCTTTGTATTTTGATAATTTAACTTCTAGAGAATCCACAATAGAATTAATAACATCAATTAATTCATTAGTATTATCTTTAATAACAATTTCCTCACCATCTAAATTTAAAATAGCTTTAACATTATAAAATCCTTTCTGATAATCTATATACAAATCAAGATAAACACTATCTTCATTATTTGCAAATTTCTCTATTTTAGAGAAATATCTATCTAAACGTTCGAATTTTTGAGAAATAGTTTTTCTGATATTATCATCTAAATTAATTCCTTTAGAATAAAAAATTATCTTCATAAAATTATCCTCCTTTTTTATTGATTAAGTTTTAAATTTTTAGATTTTCTCTTTTCAAGTACCCTAAAGAAAGAATCTACAACTTCAGGATAAAACTGTTTTCCTCTTTCACTTTTAATAATATCTATTGCTTTTTGTTCAGAAGCATAGTGCTTATTATAAGGTCTTGGAGTTGATATAGCATCATAAGTATCAGCTATAGATATTATATTTGCACCTAAAGGTAAATCTCTACCCGAAATACCCCTTGGGTAACCCTTACCATCTAATCTTTCATGATGATATAGAACATAAACAGGAATACCTCTTTCCCTAAATAAAGAAATCTTAGATAAAATTTTATAACCTTCTTCAGAATGAGTCTTAATCACCTCTCTTTCTTCAACAGTTAAAGGACCTTGTTTGGCTAATATACTATCAGGAATAGCTAATTTACCTATATCATGTAAAATTCCAGCTATCCTTATTTTTTCTACTTCTTCAGGTGGTAAATTCATTTCTTTAGCTATCTCAGCAGCTAATTCCCCTACCCTTGTAGTATGTAAAACTGGAGTATATTTATCCTTAGCTTCTATAGCACTACTAAATGCAACTATAGTTTCATTAAATGCATCTTCTATTTTCTTTAGTAAAATTGCATTATGGATCAATATCCCAGCTTGAACTCCTAAAAGCTCTAAAAACATTTTATCTACATCATTAAATAAATCTTCTTTATTATTTAAAGCAACCATAACCCCTATACTATTTCCTAAACTATCAACAATAGGTACCATTAATACTTCATAGACTTCGTAAGTCATTAAGCTCAATTCTTCCAAAAATTTAATACTAATTTCCTTAGCTAACCCAGATTCTTCAAATCCTTCATAAAAAATATCTTTTCTCTTGTTAATATGAATTGTTATTTTTTTAACAAAAACTTCCCTAATAAATCTATTAATAATACTATTAGAAGGTTGATCAGCTAAAGTTTTCATTTTAGTTACAATAGGCTTAGGTACCTCATAAACAAATTCAGGATTGATTATCTTATTTCTTTCAAGTAATATAACAACACTATGAGCAAATACAACATTTTTTACTTCATTACCTAATATTTCCAACTGCTCCTTTATATTCCTAACTTTAGAAGCTAGTAATTTATTAATTTCAAATATTTTTTCTTGTTTTTCTTTAAGTAAAACAGCAAACCTATTTTTTTCTATTGCTTCCTTAGCTTTAGAGTAAGCTATTTTTTGAGCTTCATCTATTTTTTTATGAGCATAATCCATTACCTGAGATTTATAATAATCTAAAACAAAATTCCTAATTGATCTAAATATAACTAGTGAAAGAATCATTAAAATTAAAATAAATACAATTAACCCTAAAACAATATCATCTACATTTTTTATATTTCTAAATATTTTACTATTAATTAATACCGATGATAAATTAATAACAAAAAATAAAATCAAAAATAAAGTATTATAAATTTCCACTTTACTAAAAATATTTAAAAATGAAAAAGGAATAATAGAAAAAAATGAATAAAAAATAAACATGGGATTATATTTTACCATAAAAAATGATAAAATAACAATACTAATAGCTTGTAATAAAAAAGTTAATTTAAAATTATCTATACTGAAATCCCTAAAATAAGGGATAAAAACAATAAAAATCAAAACAAAACTAGCAGTAATTAACAGATAATCAATTTTTCCACCACTAAAAAAATAAAAAAAAGCTAAACTTAATAAAATAAAACTAGTAAATATTACATTAATATTTAACAGATTTTTTCTTAATTTTATTAAATCAATCTCTACCATAAGATTTTTTAATAATATTTTAATATTTATGCACTTTTAGATAATTTGAAATTTTTTTGTTCTAATTCTTTTATATATTCCATATTTATGATAATAGTTTTATTTTTTTTATTATTAGAAGGGAGTTCAAACATAAGATCTAATAAAATGTCTTCTAAAATAGATTTTAAAGCTCGTGCTCCAGTTTTTGATTCATAAGCCTTCTTAGCTATATACTCTATAACATTTTGTTCAAATTCTAATTTTATATTATCTAATGCAAATAATTTTTGATATTGCTTTATAATTGCATTCTTAGGTTTAATTAATATATCTTCTAATTCTTTTAAGGATAATTTTTTTAAAGTAGCAATAACAGGAAACCTACCAATAAATTCAGGAATAAACCCAAATTTTAACAAATCATCATTATTTACATAAACAAATATATCTTCATTATCTTGATATTTAGAAGGAGTAACTCTAAAACCTAAAGTAGAAGATTTCAATCTTTGCTTTATAATATCTTCCAATCCACTAAAAGCTCCACCTGCTATAAACAAGATATTAGTTGTATCTATTTGAATATATTGTTGATGAGGATGCTTTCTTCCCCCAGTAGGAGGTACATTAGCAATAGTACCTTCTAATATTTTAAGTAAAGCTTGTTGAACTCCTTCACCAGATACATCCCTAGTTATAGATGGATTATCTGCACTTTTTTTAGCTATCTTATCTATCTCATCTATATAGCATATACCTATCTGAGCGTAATTAATATCAAAATCAGCAGCTTGAAGTAATCTTAATAATATGTTTTCTACATCTTCTCCAACATATCCTGCTTCTGTTATAGATGTAGCATCAGAAATAGAAAATGGTACATTTAATATCTTTGCTAAAATACTAGCTAAATAAGTTTTACCTGACCCAGTAGGCCCTATTAATAAAATATTAGATTTAGGTAACTCTACATCATCTAAATTTAATTCCTTAGTTAATTCATTAGAATTAATAAATACTCTTTTATAATGATTATAAACAGCTACTGATAATATTTTTTTAGCTTCTTCTTGACCAATTACATAATCATCTAAATACTTCTTTATTTGATAAGGCTTTAATAAATTTATTCTTTTTTCTTTTTTATTATTATTTTCAACTAAAGATTTATTATCAATTAAAGAATTAATAGAAGAAATTAATTCTGGTTTTAAATTAGCTAAAGTGGAAAATCCAGCTAATATACAATCTTGACATATATAAGCTTCTTTACCTTGTAAAATTATTTTTTTATCAATATTAATATCTTTTCCACAAAAATTACATTTCATTATTATTTCTTAACCTTTCTTTATTTTTTTTCTTTATTTTTTTAATAAATTTAATATCTGCTTATTTTTATTTACAATTTCATTTATTTGTTCTAATTCATTTTTGTAATTATTTATAACTTCAATATTTGCTTTATTCATAAATTCACTATTATTTAATAGTTTTTCAATTTTTTCTTTTTGTTTTATCTTATTTTCTAATTCCTTTAATATATAATTTCTATAAAAATCGACTAAATCTTTTTGAATATAAATTCTTATTAAAATTCCATTATAATACAAATCATAATACCTATCTTCTGCATTAGATTTGATATTCAATAAATTTAAAATTTTTGATTTTATAAAAATAGAAAAAATATTTAATAAATCAATAATATACTCAGATTTATAAAATTTTTCAAAGTTTTCAAAATATAACAAAATTTCATCTATTTTTAAATTATTTTGTTTAGAAACAAAAATTAAATCATTAACATAAGGTCTTACAAATTTTATTAATTCTATTAAATTATCAATAACTTTAATACTTTCTGGATTATCTAATTCATTTACTTTCTTTTCTAATTCATTAACTAAATTATTTAAATTAATATCTATAATTTTTTCATTAAATAAGTTCTTATAAATATAATAACTAACAAAAGGAGAAATAGGATGTAAATATCCTAATATTATTTTAATAATTAACTCTATTGTATATTTAAATTTATCTATTTCAATAAATTTAGTAAATTCTAAATACCAATCACAAAAAACATTCCAAACAAAATGATATAAATTAATAACATAATCAAAAAATCTATATTCCTTTGTATAATTTTCTAAATCTTTTACTAAATTTAAAGTTTTAAACAAAATCCAAAAATTAATTAAATTAATTAATTCATTATTTTGAATTTTATATTTAAAATCGTAATTATTAGATAATCTAAATTGATAATATCTAATAGAATTCCAAATTTTATTAATAAAATTTCTAGCCATTTCTATTTTTTCATAATTAAACTTAACATCCTGAGATTCACCTACTTGTAAAATCAACCCCATTCTAGTAGAATCAGCTCCATATTTTTCAATTAATTCCAAAGGATCAATACCAGTACCTAATGATTTACTCATTCTCTTACCACTTGGAGCTAATATAACTGCATGAATAATGACATCTTTAAAAGGAATTTCATTAATAAATTCTAAGGACATAAAAATCATCCTACTAACCCATAAAAACAATATTTCCCTAGCAGTGGTTAATACATTAGTAGGATAATAATATTCTTTATATAAATTAAATTTATCTGAATTAGGCCAAAACATAACAGCAAATGGCCATAAAGCAGAACTAAACCAAGTATCTAATACATCATTTTCTTGATAAATATTAACTGAATTACATTTAATACAATTTGTTACATTATCTCTTTCATCAGCCCAAACATTTAAACAATCTTTACAATAAAAAACAGGGATCCTATGCCCCCAAGCTATTTGTCTTGAAACACACCAGTCTTCAATATTCTCATACCAATCTAAAACAACTTTCTTAAAAACAGATGGATAAAATCTGATTTTTTCATTCTTAACTACTTCAATAGCTTTACTAATTAAATCATCATTTTTATTCATTCTAATAAACCATTGATCAGAATAATAGGGCTCAATAATATTATCACACCTATAACAATGCCCTATGCTACTCTTATTAGATTCAATTTTTATCAATAACCCCAATTCTTCTAAATCTTTAATTACTTCTTCTCTAGCTTTAAATCTATCTAATAAATGATATTTACTACCAGGTAAATTAATACTAGCATCAGGGTTAAATATATTTATAATATCTATATCAATTCCTTTATCTTTTAATTTTTTATAAATTTTGTAATCATTAAAATCATGAGCAGGAGTTACTTTTAATGCCCCACTACCAAATGAAATATCCACATCTTCAACTGCAACAATAGGTACTAGTCTATTAACTAATGGTACAAATACTTTCTTATTAATATACTTAATATATCTTCCATCTTTAGGATTAACAGCAACAGCAGTATCAGCTAATATTGTTTCAGGTCTAGTAGTAGCTATAACTATATAATCATCTTCATTTTCTAATTTATACTTTATATAATACAAATTATTTTCTTTTTCTTTATGAACCACTTCTAAATCAGATAAACTAGTTAAACATCTACTACACCAATTTATAACTCTTTTACCTTTATAAATATAACCCTTATTAAATAAATGTACAAAAGCTTTTTTAACAGCTAAAACATATTCTTGATCCATTGTAAATCGAGATTTATCAAAATAAGCATATATCCCTAATTTTTTAAATTGCTCTAAAATAATATTGCCATATTCTTCTTTCCATTCCCATATATATTTTAAAAATTCTTCCTTTGATAGGTCTTTTCTATTAATCCCTTCTTTTAACAATTTTTTTTCAACGACATTTTGAGTAGCAATTCCTGCATGATCAGTACCTATAAACCAAACACTATCATAACCTTTTAATAAATGATATCTAATTAAAAAATCTTGTATAGTATTATTCAATGCATGTCCCATATGTAAAGATCCTGTAACATTAGGTGGAGGAACAACAATAGAATAACAAGGTTTATTAAATTTAGGCTCTATTTTATTTAATTCATAAAATTCTTTTAATAAACTCTCTTCTACTTGTTTATGATCATAGTTTTTTCCTAACATAAATTACCCTCTAAAAAATATTAATTATTTTTCTAATAATTCTTCTTGTATTAAATTATCATCTTGATTAGATAATACTTGATTAGATTTAGGTAATAAATTACCTGAAGAATAATTTTGAATAATCATTTTTTCTATTTGTTCTAAAATAGATGGATTAGAACTTAAGAATTCTAATACCTTATCTTTACCTTGACCAATTTTTTCATTATTATAAGAATACCAAGAACCAGTTTTATTGATAATATTTAATTCTATAGCTAAATCGGCTATTTCAGAAAGCTTATCAATACCTTTTCCAAATATAATATTAAAATTAGCTTCTCTAAAAGGAGGAGCTACCTTATTTTTTACAACTTTAGCTTTTATTTTAGCTCCTATATTTAAATCTCCTTTTTTAATATTTTCAATTTTTCTTAGTTCAATTCTAATACTTGCATAAAATTTTAATGCTCTTCCACCTGGAGTAGTTTCAGGATTTCCAAACATAACCCCTACTTTTTCTCTTATCTGATTAATAAAAATAACAGCAGTTTTAGATTTAGATATTAAAGCTGTTAATTTTCTCAAAGCTTGAGACATTAATCTTGCTTGTAACCCTATAAATTGATCACCTATTTGTCCTTCTAATTCTGCTTGAGGTACTAGTGCAGCAACTGAGTCAATTACAATAATATCAACAGCATTAGATCTAGATAACATATCCACAATAGCTAAAGCTTGTTCTCCACTATCAGGTTGACTTATATATAAATTATCAATATCAACTCCTAAATTTTTAGCATAAACAGGATCTAAAGCATGTTCAGCATCAATAAAAGCAGCAATCCCACCATTTTTTTGAGCATTAGCTATAGCACACAAAGCTAAGGTAGTCTTACCAGATGACTCTTGACCAAATATTTCAGATATTCTCCCTCTAGGAAAACCCCCAACACCTAATGCTAAATCCAAAGTTAAACTACCAGTAGATATAGCTTCTACTTGTAGCTTCTCATATTGTCCAAGCTTCATTATACTACCTTTTCCAAATTCTTTTTCTATTTGAGAGATAACACTTTTTAAAATAGCTTCTTTGTTTTTATCTTTTAATTCCTCCATAGTTAGATTATATATAAGCTGAAGGATTTTTATTCCGCTTCTTCAGCAAGCGGAGATTAAATTACCTCAACTTCCATAAGTTGAGGATTTATAAAATTAAAATATTACTTAAAATCCTATTTTTCAAAATACTTAGTATTAAATTAATTACTTATCAAAATTTTGGATAATATTATAAATAAATTTTAGATATTTTTCAGTAGATTTTAACAAATTTATCTCCATCTTTATATAATTTATATAATTAATTGAATTTTTTAAAAGCAACAACTACGTTATGTCCTCCAAAACCAAAAGAATTCTTTAATGCTACATTAATTTCCCTATTAACTGCTTTATTAGGAGTATAATTTAAATCACATTCAGGATCAGGAGTAGTATAGTTAATAGTAGGTGGAATTATTTTATGATATATAGCTAAGATTGTTGCAATACTTTCAATAGCCCCAGCAGCACCTAAAGTATGCCCAATCATAGATTTTATTGAACTTATATTAATTTTATAAGCTCTATCATTTAAAACTTCTTTTATAGCTTTAGTTTCTGTTTTATCATTATAAGGAGTAGAAGTACCATGAGCATTTATATAATCTATTTGTTCAATATCTATATTACTTATAGCTGATTTAATAGCTTGTTTAATAGAAGTGGCTTCAGGATCAGGAGCAGTTATATGATAAGCATCACAAGTATTGGAATAGTTAATAATTTCTGCATAAATTTTGGCATTTCTTTTATTAGCAGAAGCTAAAGATTCTAATATAATAGTTCCAGCACCTTCAGCAATAACAAATCCATCTCTATTCAAATCAAAAGGTCTAGAAGCACTATTAGGATCAGGATTCTTAGATAAAACTCCCATATTCTCAAAACCTGCAATAGCCATATTAGTAATAGGAGCTTCTGAACCTACTACTATTGCTACATCTACTAATCCATTTTTAACAGCTAAATATCCCTCTCCTAATGCATGTAATGAACTAGAACATGCACTAACACAAGTTAAATTAGGTCCTTTTATATTATAAATAATTGCAATCCAACCAGCTAAAATATTAACTATCATTTTAGGAACAAAAAATGGTGATACTTTAGAATTACCATTTTTTAAATATATTAAAGTTTGTTCTTCAAAGGTTTCAATACCTCCAATACCAGAACCCACAAAAACACCTACTCTAAAGGGATCATAATTACTTAAATTAATTTCAGAATCTTTTAAAGCTAAAGCAGTAGAAGCTAATCCATAATGAACATATCTATCCATTTTTCTTATATGCTTTTTATCAATATAATTAGCTGGATCAAAAGAAGAAGGTACTAAACCTGCTATCTTTACTTTAAAATTTTCAGTATTTAATCTATTGTTTATAGTTATGCCATTTTTGCCATTAATTAAATTATTCCAAAATTCGTTTATCTCTAATCCTAAGGGTGAAATAACTCCTAACCCTGTAACACAGACCCTATTATTATTACTCATATATATTTAATAAAGGGTGGGTGAGGGGATTTGAACCCCCGACCCGTGGATCCACAGTCCACTGCTCTAACCGCTGAGCTACACCCACCATTTATTTTTATTTCCTATAGTATCTGCAATTTAGTTAATAACTGCCTATGACCTCTCTTTCTTCTATATCTTTTCTTAGGAGTATATTTAAATATAACTATTTTATCTCCTTTAAATTGTTTTATTACCTTTGCTTTTAATTTTATATCTAAATAAGGTTTCCCTATTTTTAATTCATTATTATCATAATATAATAAAACTTTATCAATTTCTATTTCATCACCTTCATTAGCATCTATTTTTTCAGTTATGATAATATCATTTTTATTAACTTTATATTGATGTCCTTTAATTTCAATAATAGCTAACATTTTTTATCTCTCCTTTTTTATTTTAATTAATTTACTTTTATAGAAATTTTAATTAAGTTATTTTTTAATAGCTGCTAATTTTATTTGGATACCATATTTTTTAAGGCATTTAGCACAGATTTTTATGTAAGTATCATTTATTTTAATTTTTCTTAAATTAGGGAACCATTTTCTTTTAGTATGTCTATTAGAGTGACTAACTTTATAACCTGTAATATTTGATTTTAAACATATTTCACATACTCTAGACATAATAATCCCTTCCTCTTTTAGTTATTATTTTATTCACTAACTGTTTGCAATTCAGAAGGTAACTCTTTACCTGGTTTAATTCCAAGAGTTTTAATTTTTAGATTTAGATCGTGAGGTACTTCAGCATATTCCAAAGCAGTTTCTAAAGAAATTAACCCTTTAGAATATAATTTAATTAAAGATATATCAAAAGATTGCATTCCATCACCAATAAATTGATCTATTTCAGCCCGCATTTGCTTGAAATTAAAATCAACCATTAGTTCTTGCATTCTTGCATTATTTATAAGTATTTCTACAACAGGTACGCGACCCCCTTTTAAAGAAGGTATTAATTTTTGACTAATTATTGCTACTAAATTAGCAGATAAATAATTAAGTATTTCTTTATGATGTTGTTGTTCAAAAAATTGTAATATTCTTATAATAGAATTAACGGTATTAGGAGAGTGTAAAGTAGTTAAGATAAGATGTCCAGTTTCAGCTAATTGTAAGATACTATTAGCAGTTTCCCTATCTCTAGTTTCACCAACCATAACTATATCAGGGGTTTGTCTAACAACATTTTTTAGAGCTTCAGCAAAGCTAACAGTATCTATACCTACTTCTCTTTGAGATATAATTGAATTAATATCTTCAAGAATATATTCAATAGGATCCTCAATAGTAACTATGTGTTTTTTAAAATTTTTATTAACATAATTTAATAAACTAGCTAAAGTAGTAGATTTACCAGTACCTGTAGGACCACAAACTATAATCAATCCTTTTTTCTTTAACATAAATTTCTTTAAAATAGAAGGTAAGTTAAGCTCTTTAAGATCAGGAATATCACCACTTATTCTCCTTATAACCAAAGAAATATATCCTTTATTTTTATAAAAATTAATTCTAAATCTATCTTTAACATCAAAATTAGGTATAGAATAGATAAGATTTAATTCGGGATTTGCTTCAAATTGTTTTTTTTGAGAAACAGAAGCTATAAGCTCAAAAATATTTTCAGTAAAATCAGGTTTTATATCTTCAAATTCAACAGAATATAAATTACCTTCTATTCTCAGAATAGGTTTATTAAATGGTTTAATATATAAATCTGATGCTTTATTAGTAACCATTAATTTAAGTAATTCATTAAATATAGCTTCAACCATTTAACAATAAGCCGGTGAGGGGATTTGAACCCCTGACCTGGTGATTACAAATCACCTGCTCTGCCGCTGAGCTACACCGGCAACCTATTTTTAATAGATTTTACTAATTATCTTATTCTACAACAAAATTAACTTTACCTTCTTAAATTAATAATTAATTAATTAGCTTAAGTATTTAACAAAATTAATAAGACCAGTTTTATCTATTTCAAATATATGAGTTTTAGAGCTATGCCCACATAATCTACATCCATCTATCCTAAAAGTCCTAACAACTTGACCTATTTCTTTTTCATATATCTTTTTTTCATAAGCACTAGAAATAATAATTTTAGATAAAATTATATTACAATCAGCTATATGAGATATAGCCATTCCACCAGCAGATTTTGAACTAAAAGGACTATCTTCTCTTTTTTGAGAAATTAAAAAAGCAGTTAAATTTAAATTTTTACAAAACTGAAAAATTCTTCTAACAATATATCTAGCCATAACCTCTTTACTTTCATAAAATCCAGTTAAAGAATCAAAGACAATCAAACCATTTCTATAGTTATTACTAAGTTCATAATACAAATTCTTTAAAAAATTATCTATATTATTTATTAAGTTATACTTAAAAGTTAGATCAACTATTTTAATATTTGATTTTACTTTTTCAAAATCAAGATTTAATAACAAAGAAATTCTTTTTAAAGAATAGGAAACATATTTTAAAGGATTTTCAGTAGATACATAGACTCCTTTAATATTTTTAAAAGCATTGGTAACTAACGCAGTTTGAACTAACAAAGATTTTCCAGTATCAGCTTCACCTGTTATATTAATAACAGAACCTTTAGGATATCCATTTACAGGCTTTAATACAGGTTTTGAATTATCAATAACTGTATAATAAAATAATTTATTAATATAATCAATTCCACTATCAACTCCATGAATAATTATATCTTCATTAGTAAGATCCTGTAATAAATTAGATAATTTTTTATTTGTATAATTCTTTATTTTATTATCTAACATATTTTTATATTTTTATAATATTTTTTTATTTATCAACATTAGAATTAATTAAAGCAAATTCAAAGATTTGTTTTTTTAATTCTTCATCAATGGTTTCAAATTCTAAAAAAGTCTCGAATTTCTTTTTTTCTAATTGTTTAGAATTAACTACTTTAGCTTTAAATTTATCTCCTTTTCTATCTATATATTCCTTATAAGGTATTTTAACAATAATTTCTAAAATAGTTTGATTAGGTATAGGAATAGCAGTAAACAAAGATAAACCATTAGATAATATTTTATAAGTTTTTCCTTTTTGAGCATGAGGTACTCCTAAAGCATTATATTCTATTTCTAATTCAGCTTCAATATCTAAATTCTTTAATAAATTATCAATTTTTCCTAAATTTTTATCTTTGATATTCTTAGGTTTTTCTAAAGTTAATTCTTTACTTTGTTCATTTATATCTTTAATAATAGTTTCAAAATTAAAGATATAAATATTATCTTTAAGAGGTTCTAAGATAGAACATTCAATTTTTTTATCATTCATAATTCCCAAATCCATTGCTAAAAACTGAGCTAAATTAGGAACAAATACTCTAAAATTTTGTTTATCATTGTTAGTAATAATTCCATAAATATAAGCCCATTTCTCACCTTCTATAACTGTTAATTTAACCAAATCTTCATCTAAATATTTTAATGAAGGCTTAGAAAAAGGTAAAAACACTCTTAATCACCTCCAAATTTCAATAATATTTCTTTTATTATCTTAGTTGTAGAAATATCATCAATAAATACCAAAGTTTTAAAAGATATATTATATTTATCAATTACATTTAATTCAGGGATGTCTTTATCTTTATAATCTCCACCCTTAAATACAATATCAGGTAAAATATATTCAATTAGATTAACGGGAGTAATTTCGTTAAAAAAGGTTACAAAATCAACACTTTCTAACGAAGCTATAACATACATCCTATCTTCTAACTTATTTATAGGCTTATTATATCCTTTTATTAACTTTACACTTTCATCACTATTTAAAGCAACAACTAAAATATCACAATATTTCTTAGCTTCATTTAAATAAGATACATGACCTTTATGAATTATATCAAAACATCCATTAGTAAATCCTATTATTTTTGAAAAAGATTTATATTTTTGTATAATCTTTTTTAAATCATACCAGTTAAATATAATTTTTTGTTGAATATCTCTCATAAATCTTCTCTCCTTTATTTAATTTATTTTAGATTTCTTATTTTAAGAAACTTATTTTTATAATTTATTTTAAATAAATATATTAAAGAATGAGATATATCAATAGGTTTAACAGGATTAGTAAAAGGCTTAGAAACAGCAATAGATCCAGCTAAATTAGCTAAAAAAGCACTTTTTAATAAATCATTAGAATAATACTTAAATAAACCATAAATAGAAGCTACATTATCTCCTGCTCCAACTACATCAAAAACATCCTGTTTTATAGCATCTATCCATAAATTAAAATCTTTATTAAAAACACTTAATCCCCAACTACCTAAAGTTATAACTAGATCATTTATATAATTTGTTAAATTTTTACTTAAATTATTATTATATAAAAAATCTTTAATTAAATCAATACTAAATTTATTAATAAAGAAAGAATTATTAAAAATTTCCTTAGCTTCTTTCTTATTAACAGATAAAGAATCTATTTTATTAAAAATAGAAAAATAATTAAAATTACTAGGTTTAGGACAAATGATTATAAATTTATCATTAAAATATTTATTGAAATTTTCAAAAATAAAATTAATAGTATCTTTATTAAATAAATTTTTATTATAATCTATGA
This sequence comes from bacterium, assembly GCA_049969455.1. Classification (GTDB taxonomy): domain Bacteria; phylum DRYD01; class DRYD01; order DRYD01; family DRYD01; genus CAKZQG01. The sequence goes on from JBMFOW010000006.1 coordinate 18,515, forward strand.
AAAAAATGATATCAAAATCATTAAAATTTATTTTCTTTAAATTAATAAATAAATTAGAATAATCATTATAATCATAATTAGTATTTTCACGATCAACTCTAACAATATGTTGATTATTATGAGCAATTACTCTAGTTTTAACAATAGTAGTTTTATTAGTTTTAATAATATTATAATTAATTTTTCTTTTTTTAAGTAAAGATGTTAAATTTTTAAAATATATATCATTTCCAGCAAATCCGACTAAATAAACATAGGAAGAATAATAAGAAATAATTTTAGCAACATTAGCAGCTCCTCCTAATTCTATCCATTCTTTAAATACTTTAACAACAGGAACTGGGGCTTCAGGTGAAATCCTTTCAACTTCACCTTTTATCCATCTATCTATCATTAAATCCCCAATAACTAATATTTTCTTAAATTTAATAAAATCTATAAATTTTTTAAACTCATTTATAATTTCTTTATAGAAAAATTTGTCAAAATATTCAATCTTATTTTCTTGTTGAATTGTGTATTTATTTTTAAGCATAGTTTCTTTTTGATTACCCTCAATTAATATATTATTTATTTTTTTAGTGCTTTCCATTCAAGTAATCCTCCATCATAAATCAATACATCATAATATCCCATATAAATCTTAATTACAAAAAACATAAACAAACTATTCTTTAAATCATATGAATACAATATTATTTTATCAGTTTTACTTACATTATATGAACTTAAATAACTACCTAATACATATTTATCTTTATTAAAATTAACTTTTAAATTAATACTATTAGGTATTAACTGATCTTTATTAAAAGTCAAATCTCTATAAACAAAAACTAATTTATATCCTTTACTTATTTTATTTTCTAATTCATTAGAATCTATAAAATAATTTTTAAAATAATTTTTAGCTAAATTAATAGATAAATATCCTTTATTTTTTATATAATCTACATTAGATGTTAAGTAATTAGAAGAAATATTTTGAAATGGATTTTCAATAATATAAATTGAATTTACTTTCATAATATAAAGTAAGGAAGCTAATACAAAAATATTAAAATCTTTATTTAAATAATCATTAGAATAGCTATAAATAAAAAAATTATTATATTTATAAATCCCCATATTTTCTAGATCATAAAGTAAATTTTCTATATTTCTTAACTTATTAGGGATCCCATTATAATTAAATAAAATATTATCAATATTAAAATATAACGCATTATTTAAATGACTCTTTAAATAACTATTAAGATCCCTAAGGTCTATAACATTTTTTCTTTCATTATAATAATAATTTTCAATATAATCATTAATATTTATAAAACTAACTTTAGTATTAACATCTAAAATATTATTACTCTTATAGTTAAGATTTACATTTTTAGAATGAACAATAAAAAATCCTAAAAAAAATAATATAAAAAAAACAAAAATATAAACTAAATTATTTAAAATTTTACTTAATTTCATAACTTCACCTCTTTAAATAATAAATTTAAATAATAATTTGAACAAAATTAAATTTTTATTTCTTTATCAATTTTTATAGAATTATTTTTATCACTTATTAATATATAGTTTTCTAGTTTTAGTAATTTATCCTTTAGTAAAGTATAATTAAAAGAATTTTCAAAAGAAGAAATTTTTGCTAAATAAATAAGTTTTTTTCTTAAACTATTAATTTCAATAAAATTATCTTCTTTTTCTAAAAAAGTTTTTAAATCTAAAATCTTAAATTTTATATCATTAGTTAATAAATACTTAAAAAATGAATTAAGTTTTTCAACAAATTCTTCAGATAGCCTATAGTTATTGATAATAAAAAAAGTATATTTAGTTTCATAAATAGCTTTTTGTTTAGCAACAAGTTTAGAAGTTTTAGCCCAATGTTTCCAAGCTATTTTTTTTACATCATCTAAATAATAAGGCCTAATAGAAAAAAATTCTCCTTCTTCACTTAATTTATAAAATATTGAATCAATATTCCCAATATTGTTTATAATAATATCATAATAATTAATATTAGCATAATTTGGATAAATATAAAATTCAAATGGGATATTAAATTCTTTATAAATCTCTAATTGTTCAAATAAAAAAGCATTAAATAAATAAATTGATATAGTATTTAAATATCCTCTTCTTATAGCCCTAATCGCTAATTTTTTTTCTACTTTAGAAAAAGGTGGAATATAATAAATTATGTTATCATTAGAAATCAAATCAAAATAGATACTATTTATATTAATTTTCAAAAAAAAACAGGAAAAATTGAATTATTATACAAAGAAATTTTAATATTAAATTCCCCATTTTTAAAAACATCTAAAGTATCACTAGATAACTCAATTATTCTTAAATTCTTTAAACTAAATTCGGGATAAATATAAGCCAATATTAATACTAAAGTTAATAAAATAAAAATTAAATAAGTAAATAAAGATCCACTGTTAATAGAGATAATAAAAAGGAAAATATTTATAATCCATAAATAAAAGTAATCTATTTTTTTCATAAAATTAATTATTTTTTTTAGAATTTTTAAAAGGAATAGATGCAACTAATGCTATTTTTTTATCATGTGTTTTAATTTGAAAATCCATAGAATCTATGTCCACATCATTATATTTAGATATAACATTTATAAGATCTTCTTTAAGTTTTTCAATTGTTTTATTATTAGTTTGGTTTCTATCTTGGACAATAACTAATTGTAATCTTTCTTTAGCAATTTTAGAAGAGCTAACTTTATAATCTTTTTTAAAAAAGTTTATTATTTCTTTTAGCCATTCAGGCATAATAAATTCCCCCAGTTATCTATACTTTTCTTTTTATTCCTACTAAATTAGCAATTCTTTCAAACAAATTACCATCATTAAATGGATTTTCTATATTAACAGTTGGATCAATTAACCGTTTAGCAATATTAATAAAATATTTAGCTAAAGGTTTAGTTTTATTTAAAACCACTGGTTCCCCATGATTAGTAGAAATAGTAATATACTCATCATCAGGAATAATTCCTAATAAATCTATTTTTAAAGTTTCTAAGATATCATCAACAGATAGCATTTGAGATTTTTTGACCATATGTTTTTTTAATCTATTAATAACTAATTTAGGGGAAAATCTTTCTAAGGACTCTAAAGTAGCAATAACTCTATCTGCATCTCTAATAGAAGACAAATCAGGCGTAGTAACAACAATAGCTTCATCAGCAGCATAAACCGACATTTTAAATCCATGTTCTATACCTGCAGGACAATCTATGAAAATAAAATCAAAATCGTTTTTCATTACTTGAATAACATCTTTAAATCCTTTAGGATCTACATCTTCTTTTTGCTTAGTTTGAGGTGCTGGTAATAAATATAAACTACCAGTAGTAAATCTTTTATCTTTAATAAGAGCTTGTTTATAACTTCTACAACGACCTTCTATAACATCTAATACATCAAATATTATTTTATTTTCTAGTCCTAGAACTAAATCTAAGTTTCTAAGTCCTACATCAGCATCAACAAGCACTACTTTATAACCTAATGAAGCTAAAGCTGCTCCTATATTAGCAGTAACAGTAGTTTTACCTACTCCCCCTTTACCTGAAGTTACCACATAAGCTTTCACATCTTCCTTCATTTCCTTATTCACTCCTTATCATTAATTTATCATTAATTTTAATCCTTAATTAATTCCATAACAATAGAAGAATTACTAATTTTAAATAAAACATTTTTTAAATCTTTCTTTTTATTTTTAAGCAATTCCTCATTATATTCTCCTACTAAATCAGCTATTCTAATAGTAGAACTATTAAAATTTAAAGCAAATATAAAAGCATTATAATTATTAGGATATCCACCATGTGCTATCCCCATCAATTTGCCTAATACTATTATATTATTATTACTTCTTATTTCGGCTCCAGGATTAATATTTCCTATTACTACTATACTTCTTTTATCTTCTATATAATTTCCACTCCTTAGATTCTTATTTATTATCAAAACATCAGAATCAACTATATTTAAATTTTTGTCGTTAGCTTGGTTAATTTCGTTAAAAATTTTTTCAAAATTGTTAATTTTTTTATTATTATTGAAATTTTTGTTAATATCATGAATAGAATCTATTTTAGTTTTTGGGGTTAATTTATTATTAGTATTAATAACAGAGGGGGCATCAATATTAATTCCATAAGTTACTGATATCATCTTAGTTATAGGATTAGAACTTCTTATTGTATCTATATTTATTCCTAAATTATGAAAATAAAGAATAATATTTTTAAATTCTGATTCATTTATTCCTAAATCTCCTAAATCTAATATAACATTATTATCATTTAATATTTCTTTAAGTCCTTTATTAAATAATTCAATTAATTTTGAATTAATTAGTTCCAGATTGATTTCAGATAATTTAAAAATAATTTTTCCTTTTTCCTGTTTTAATGATATAGCCATAATTAATTAAAATAAAATGTATACACTAAAGGTTTATTAATAAAATTATTTAATATAATATTTTTAGCTGGCCATCTTTTTAGAATTTCTTCTATTAATTCAATTAATCTATAAGCTCTTTTAATGCAATCTTCCTGAGCTAATAGCTCTTGCTTAATAACAGGTTTAATCCTTATTATAGAAGCTATTAAATCTGTTAAAACACACAAATCTTTTTTATATATAGCTTCATAGTAAGAATTTATATTTAATATTCCAATGTAATTCTTAGCTGTATTAAGTAGCTTAGTTTTTATTTCGTTTTCATTTTCTATGACTTTTTTCTCTTCTAATACTTTAAAATTAAATGAAAATGGGTAAATATCTTCAAAGTTAATTTCAAAAACTTTTACTCTTTTAAATGCTTTTAATTGTATAATAAAAGTATTAGCATATAATTTTTGAACACTTATTACTTCACATAAACATCCATAATCATAAAAATTGTATTTATCATCTTTAACCAATAAACTAATAAATCTCCAATTGTGAGTAATATTATTAGCTAATTTTTCATCATTAATAACTAATCCTACTATATTTCCTGGAAACAAAACTATATTTGTTAAAGGTAATATATATAATTTATCCATAAATAAATGAGAACTACCTCGTATCACAG
>JBMFOW010000007.1:0-23530 GCA_049969455.1 bacterium
GGGTAGGTTCACGCTACCCCTACTCCTACCTATCCTACCATACACTAAGACAGCGGAGCTACTTTTTATTATTATATGGTCAACCATGTTAAATGTCAAGGACTTTTGAATTGCTTACCTTCTGCTCTCTTTATCCTCTTATCACAGATACGAGGTTTTAGAGAGCGGTTTTTCTATTAAAAAATTCTATTTAAATTTATTAAACAAAGTAGTTATTCTAGATTTTTTTCTAGCGCTTTCATTTTTATGAATAACCCCTTTAGATACAGCCTTATCAACTTCTTTATAAAATTCCCTTAATTTTTCATTAATTAAGTTTTTTAATTCTTCAGTTTTATTACTAGAGTATTGTGATATAAGTTTTTTAAGATTTTTATACAATACTTTTACCTTCTTAAAAACAGCTTTATTTCTTAGTGTTCTTTTAAGAACTTTTCTTAATAATTTAGCTTTTTTAAGCTTACGTTTTTGTTTTTTATTAACAGTAGTATTAGTCAAAAAAATCACCTCCAATTTTTTATTTTTTATTTTTTATTTTTTACTTTTGCAAGATTTACAATATCATTAATAGTCAAGGACTTTGGTCTTTCTATAGGATAATTAACAGCTCTTGCCCAAATAACTTGAGCAGTTATTCCTAAAACCCTAGAAACTCCAAAAACAACAGTATAAAATTCACTTTCTTTTATATTATAATGATACAACATAGCACCAGAATGACCATCTACATTAGGATAGGAATCTCTAACCTTTCCTCTTGAGCTTAAAATTTCAGGTACTACCTTATATAACATTTTTATTAATCTAAATATATCAGAATCTAATCTATATTTTTCCGCAAATTCTTTTAAAGCTAAATATCTAGGATCTGTAACTTTTAAAACTGAATATCCAAATCCAGGAATTATCTTCCCAGCATCCAAATAAGAATTAACATAATTATATAATTCTTCTTCACTAGGTAATCTATTATAGAACTTAAGAATAGATAGTATCCATTTTAAAGAATCACTACTAGCACTTCCATGTAAAGGACCTGCTAATCCATTTAATCCTGCACTAACTGAATAATATATATCTGATAATGAAGAAGAAACATTAAAACAAGTATGAGCACTAACATTTCCACCTTCATGATCACTATGTAAAATTAAATATAATCTCATCAAATCTACAAAATCTGGATTAATAACATAATCATCATAAGGGTTAAGCATATAAGCAAAATTAGCAGCCCAATCTAAATCTTTATTAGGTTTAACAAAAACATCATCTCTATAAGTTCTTCTATATATATAAGCAGCAATAATAGGAACCCTTGCTACTAAATTAATAGAATCCTCTAACATGTATTTCCAATAATCACTCTTAGATATATTATGTAATTCTTTAGTAAATATTGATTCTCTTTGCATAGATAGTATAGCTATTGAAAACTGAGTCATTGGGTGAGTATTAGATGGAATATTTCTTAAAATCTCTATAACATATTGAGGTAATTTTTCTTTAGATTTAACATGTTCTTCTAATTCAATAATCTCATTTTCAGTAGGTATTTCTCCAGTTAATAACAAATACCAAATACCTAAAGCATAAGGATAATTAGCTCCTTTAGGTTTCGGTAATTTATCTAAGACTTCTTTTATAGTATATCCCCTAAATTTTATACCTTCATAAGGATCAACAAATGAAGTTTCGCAAACTAAAGCATCTACATTCCTCATCCCACCTAAAATTTGTTTCACTTTTATATTATCTATTACCACATCTCCATAATTACTAATTACTTCCCTATAAGTTTTTCTCCAATTTTCAACAATATGTTCTAATTTATCCTTTAAAGTAGTCTTAACTTTCATATAAATCTCCCTTTTTATTTAAAAATTAAAGCTAAAACTAAGCTAAAACTTTCAAATTATACAATTCTTTACAAAGTTCAGAAATTTTATTAGCAGAAATATCTAATTCCTTTTTTTCTTCTTCAGTTAATTCAAATTCAATTATTTTTTCAATTCCATTTTTACCCAAAACAACAGGTAATCCAATAACTATATCACTATATTCGTATTCTTTTTGTGTATAAACACTAACAGGTAGTATCTCTTTTGTATCCAATATTATTGATTTAATCATTTTAAAAGTAAAAGCAGCAGGTGCATAATAAGCAGAAGAATTTTTTAATAAACTAACTATCTCTGCTCCTCCTTTTCTTGTTCTTTTTATTAAATTAGAAAGTTCTGTATAATCAAGTAATTTATCTAAACTAACTCCAGCAACAGTAGTATATTTAATACTAGGTACCATAGTATCTCCATGACTATCTAAAACAAAAGCATTAATATTATTCTTAGAAACATTTAGTTTTTCACTAATAAAATGTACAAATCTAGAAGAATCTAAAACTCCAGCCATCCCCATAACTCTATTTCTATTAAATTCATAGTTACTTAAAATTTTATAAGATAAATAAGTCATAACATCTAATAGATTAGAAACTACAATAACTATTCAATTATTAGGATTACAGTATTTAGCAATATTTTCAGAAACCTCCTTAATAATTGATGCATTAGCAGATAGTAAATCTTCTCTGGACATACCAGGTTTTCTAGCTAAACCTGCAGTAATAACAACTATATCTGAATTTTGAATATCTTTATAATCGTTAGTACCAATAACTTTAGAATCCGAATTAAAAATATTTAGCATTTGACTTATATCTAAGGCCTTACCTTGAGGCATTTCCTAAACAACGTCATATAATACTACATCTGATAATTCAAAAATAGCTATTAATTGTGCTAAAGTAGCCCCAACATTATCAGCACCTATTATACTAACTTTTTTTCTCATAAAATTACCCTCCTTAATTTTTTTATAGCTTTATATAAGTTTAATTATACATTTTCATGAAGAATATCTAAAGCATTCTTTACTTTAATAGTACCAACATTTATATGTGTTATATTTCCATCAATAAAAACTAAAAATATTTCTTTATATCCTTCTATTTGCAGCTTTAAAGAATTAAGAAATATATTATGAAATTTTTGCCAATCAGGGGTAGGAGTTAATGATTCTAATTTATAATATTCATTTTGTAAATCATTTATTAATTCATTAAGAGTTTTTTTAGCTCTTTGCACTATTGGATCATCTAAATTATTATCAATAGGATTAGAGGAAAATTCTTTAATTAAAGATATAATATTTTCTATATCTTTTTTATTAGCTAATAATTTTTGTTGGATTTTTTCTATATTGTCCAAAATATTAGCTAATTCATTTAAATAAATATTCTCCATATTTATTATATTTTATCTTTTTTCATTAAATCCTATATTTAAAAAATTAATTATTTAAAAACTTAATTAAAAATAAAAAATCTTTCAGGAATAAAATTTAACTCCATATAAGAATTTCTTATAAAATTTTCTTTTAAATTAAAATCTTGATTATCTTTAATTAAATCATTCACATTAATAGCAAAAACATAATAATAAGAATCTTCTTCCTTTTTAATAAAATAGATATAATTTTTATTTTTAAAAGCATAAACAACATCTTTTATAGAAAATAAAGGTTCAACTTTTTTATTAAATTGATTTAATTTATAAAAAGACAAACCTGAATTATTTAAACTAAGTATAATTAAATCATTTTTAAATTTAATAGCATGTACATAATATCCACTGTTACTAATTGATATAAAATCATTATTATTATAAATTATACTTATTGAGTTGTTATTTTGAATAAATAATAATTTTCCAATTTTATCTAAAATAATATAATTTGATTCATAACTATTTACAGCATTAGTTTTATAATAGCAATTATCATATATATCTTGAATTATATAATAAAATTCATTTCCATACTTCTCAAAAAAAGAATAGAAAACTAAATTATTTTTATCCACAAATAATTGATTAATTATAAAAATATTTTCTTTATCTTTTAAAGAAATTTTTTTTAATAACTTTAAATTTATTTTATTATTATATAAATTTACTTCAAAAATGAAATAATCATTATCAGCTTTAACCAATATTTTATCTTCATATGAATACAAAATAGAAGATAAACTATTTTTATTAAAAATATCCTTAGAAATATCATTTAAATATATTTTAAAAATTTTTTTTATATTAAAATCTTGATCAATTTCAAAAACAAAAATAAATTTATCAAAAAAAAGAAAATTTATATTTCCTTTAGAAAAAGAACCTATATATTCTACTAAATCCTTTTGTTGTATAGAATATATTTTTTTAATATCAAAACCTTTAAAATAATTCCACCAGGAAATTAATTTAGTAGAAAATAAATACAGATTAAATTTATTATCATTATAATTCAAAAACAAAAAATTATCTTCATCATAATTAATAAGATCTAAAAAATTATCAATAACTTTATAGCTTAAATTTAAATCAGTTTTATCAGATTTAAAGTAATAAACTTTTTCATTTATTAATATTAACTTATTTTTAAAATTAAATTGATTAATATTAGCTTTTACTAATTTAATAAAAGCTAAAATAATAATTGAAAAACTAAAAATTAGTACTAAAAGAAAAATTTTTTTTATATTAATAAGTTTTAACTTTATTAAAAACTGTTTGATAAACTTGTTCATATAAATCTTCAAAATAGAATGGGTCCCCATCAAATTTATTAATTAACAAAGATTCTTTACTACCATTAAACATATAATATAATCTTCTTAATTGTCCTAGCATATTTTGTTCAAAAAATATAACTTTATCAGTATCATTTAATAATTTTTCTATTTGATTAATTGGGAAAGGATATATAGTTATAATTTTTATTAATCTAGTAGATATATTAGTTTTTCTGTATAGTTCTTTTAGTACATCCAATAAGTAATAAAAATTAAATCCATAAGAAATAAAAGCAAATTTAGGATTATCTCCAATATCTATATAATCCAAGTAATATTCATTAAAATTTTGTAATTTTCTTTTTCTTTTAAGCATCATATTATGTCTTATATCTTTATTTTCAGTAATAAATCCTTCTTCATCATGTTCATTTCCAGAAATTTGATAAGCAAACCCCGAAGTTCCTGGAATAATTCTATAACTTATACCATCATCAGTTATAGCATACCTATTTAATTGACCATTTAAATTGTTTAAAAACTGATTCTTTGTAATATTATTTATATATTTTCCTCTATCTATTTTTATATCAATTTTATCAAGATCAATATAATTTGTAGTATATACATTTTCACCTAAATTTAAATCAGATAGAATAATAACAGGTAGCTGATATTTTTCAGCTAAATTAAAAGCAGTATTAGCAAATATAAACATTTCATAAGGATTAGAAGGGAATAAAACAATTTTCTCTATATCTCCATGACCAGAAAAAACTACATTTAATATATCAGAATCTTCAGTTTTAGTAGGTAATCCAGTAGAAGGGCCACCACGCATAACATCTATTATAACAACCGGAGTTTCAGTCATATAAGCATAACCTATAGCTTCAATCATAAGGCTAAAACCGGGTCCAGAAGTAGCAGTAGCTGCTCTAACCCCCGCTATTGATGCACCTATAACAGAATTAATCGCAGATATTTCATCTTCTGTCTGAATAGCAACTCCTCCAAAATCTTTTATATTTTTTATCATCATTTCTAAAATACCACTAGCAGGAGTTATTGGATATCCGGCAAAATATTTAACTCCAGAATACAACATACCTAAAGTTAATGCCTCATTACCAGTTAATAAGCTCATCTTTTTATTATTTCCTAAAGGAACTACTATTTCTTGTAAATTATTTTGATTTAGATAATTTTTAACAAGATTATAACCTTCTAAGAAAGCTTTTTTATTATTTTCAACAATAGTTGTTGATTTCTTAGCAAATCTTTTTTCTATTTGTTTGAATATATAATCATATGACAAATTTTTAAATACACCCAAACTAGCTCCTAATGCTACCATATTTTTTGATAAAGCATTTCCAGTTATTTCTCTTGATATCTTAGCTAAAGGTAACGCTACTTTTATAGCTTTTACATTATCAATATTTTCAATATTAGTTGCATCATCATATATTATAAAAGTGTTTTCGTTAATTTGTTCTCTTGATATTAAAATCGATTTTTCATTTAATGCAATTAAAACATTTAATTTTTTAGATCTAGCATAAACTTCTTGATTAGAAAATAAAACTTCAAAAGTAGTGTTTCCACCCTTTATTCTTGAAGAATATTTTCTATAAGAAGAAATATAAAACCCATTTTTAAAAGCATTATAAGCAAAAATATGGCCCGTAGAATCTATTCCCTCACCTTGCTCTCCAGATATTTTCCATAAAAATCTGTCATTATTACTCATTTATATTTCCTCCTTTAAAAACAAATATATAAACCTAATATAATATTTAACATTAAAAAATTACTCCCTTTTTTATTTATTTATTAATACAAAAGGATAAAATTTAAAAAATATAGAATCAAAAATATAGAAACATATAAAAAATTAAAAATAAATTTATAAAATACTAATTTAAATAAAAACTATAGTAATTGAGTAAAAAAATTATATTCCTAAAGTAAGAAAGAAAAATATAAGATAGATTAAGATTAAAAAGGGATAGTAATAAACAAAAAGAAATAGTTAAGTATTAAAATTCTCATGAAGCTGTTAATTTCTATAAGTAGTAGTAATTCATAGATGCTAATTTTATGATAAAAAAAATTTATATACCCAAAATTTTAATTACATTTTTATTTATATATTTTATTACTTTCACTAAATCTTTAGCTGAATTAAATAGATTAAATATAATTTTAAACAAAAAATTAAATAATTCAGAAAAACAGTATGTTTTAATTAACTTAAAAATTATACCCAATTTAAGTTCAGCTTTTTTTATTGGTAATCTTAATAATCTCACTAATCTTAAAAACCTAAATATGAACTTTTCAGAAATTCTTGTACTTAATTTTAATCAGGATATATCAAATAAAAGTATCTATTTTATATTAAATCCATTAGTTAATATTTTTTCTAATATAGAAAATCCTAGAATACTCTTTTTATTCAATAAAGAAATAAATTGTCAAGAATGCAAAAACTCTATAATTAAGCACCTTAATTTACTTGATAATAATTTAATTTTTGAAATAAATAAAAATTTACTTTTTATTAGCTTAAATAAAGATTTAATATTACAAGATAAATTAGGAATAAATGCTAAAGAAAAAAAATCAGAACAAAAATTACTAAAAGATACTAATTTTAATCAAATAATTAATGAAATTTATAATTGTTCATATGAAATATATACTCCATTATAATGTAAAAATGAAGCATAGAGTTTATATTAAGGTAATCTTATGAAGGATATTTTAAAAAAGCATTTTTATTTTAAATTTAATGAATTTTGTTATGAAAATAGCTATTTTGTTAATTTTTTAGAAAAATTTAATTTAGAAAAATTTAAGGATTATAATATAATATTTCCTTATTCTATTAATACTGATACTAGAACTTTTGAACAAAATTTAAATATAATTGATTCTTTAAACAAAGATGGATTAAAATTTATAAAAATTTTTGTATGTATAAAAGGAGAGAATTTTGATAGCCATAATTTTATTGAACAAATCTTAGAAAAAAATATAGATTTAATCATAATTGAAGAAACTTTTTATAAAACTAATTCTAAAAATATAATAGAAATATTTAAAAAATATGATAAATCTTTTATAGTAGTTAATAGTAGTATAAAGTATCTTGGATTAATTGCAAATATTTTTATTAAAAAAGTTAAATTAATAAATGATATAAAAGTAATAGGGATAACTGGTTCAGCTGGTAAAACCACTACTAAAAATTTACTTTCAAATATGTTATCCTTCTTTTTTAAAGAAAATATAATATATAGTAAAAAAAGCTTTAATAATGAATTAGGAGTACCTTTTACAATTTTTTCTATAAATAAAGATACAAAATACTTAGTATTAGAAATGGGGATGCGTGGGTTTAATCAAATAAATTATTTAGCTAATATATCTGATGTAGATTATGGAATTATAACTTCAATAGGGCCAGCTCATGTATTACAAGTTGGAAGTATTTATGGAGTTAATAAAGCTAAAGGAGAATTAATAGATTATTTAATAAAAAATAATAAAAACTTCTTTATATTACCTAAAGAATACAAAATACTAAATCACTTGAAAAATCCTAATTCTTATGTACTGCCTAACAAAAATTATTTTATATATAATTTTAACATTCTTAATAATGACTCTAATTTTTACACTATTTTTAAATTAAAATTTGGTAAATTTTATAAAGAATTTAAAATAAATTCAATATTATCTAAAGGAATCTTAAGGAATTTTTTAATGTCATTATTTTTTATTAATAAATTACTAAATTTAGATATAGAAAAAACAAATAAAACTAAAGATTTAAAATTAATTGATTTCTTTGAATTTCTTGAAAAAGATTTATTTAATATCTCTTTAGAAGATAATAGATTTAATCTCAAAATCAAAGATAATTTATTTATATTAGATGATTGTTATAATAGTAATCCTTTATCTATGAAAGAAAATTTAAATGTAGTTTTTAACTTAATAAATTATTTTGATAAAATTTATTTAATTTTTGGAGATATGTTAGAATTAGGAAAATTTTCATTATTTTACCATAAACTTATATTCAACAAAATTCTAAGTCTTTTAAAAATAAGTAAAAATAAAACTGAAGTATTTTTAGTAGGTTCTGAATTCAATAAAATCAAATCTAATAAAAATTTTAAAAATACTTCTTTTAATATTACTTTTTTTGATAGTTCAGAGAATTTATTAAATTATATAAAAGAAATATATCCTTTTGTTAGAAAAGAAAAAAAAGAATTTAAAAATAAAGAAGATAAAGTATTAATAGATGTAAAGGCTTCAAGAGCTATTCATTTAGAAAAAATTGTCAACCTATTATTGTAATTTTATAATGTATGTACGAAGATGAACTCGATATATTAATAAATTTAATATATGCTCCTGTATTAACCTTAGGACCGGGAATAAGAATAGGTATCTGGTTTCAAGGATGTAGTATAAGATGTAAAGGATGTATATCAAAACATACCTGGGAATTTGATAATAAATATAAAAAAACAATTTCACAAGTAATAAATGAAGTAAATAATTATTCAAAAATTTACAAAACTAAATCAATAACAATAAGTGGGGGAGAACCTTTTGATCAAAGCCAATCCCTTTATTCCTTATTAAAAAAACTAAAAGAATTAAATTTTAATGATATACTTTTATATAGTGGTTATAAATTTAATTATTTACAAAAAAAATATAATCATATTCTAAAATATGTAGATGTACTAATAGATGGCCCATTTATTGAAACCAAAAAAACTAAAAAAATTTATAAAGGATCTAGTAATCAAAAAATGTATCTCTTAAATAAATCTTTAAAAGAAATATATATAAAATATAAGAACAAATCAAAAAATAAAAAACTACAAATTGTATATAAAAATAATGATATATATTTAATAGGAATCCCAGATATAGATTTTAATGATAAAATAAAAAATAAACTAAAACTAATTTATTAAACTATTAAAAAGTTATATTATTTTAAATTTTTTAGATTCATTTAAGATAAGAGATACACATTTAGCTGTTAAAATAGCATCTTCTAAAGCATTATGAATATTAGAGCTTCTCTTTAAATTAAAGAAATTTGCAATAGATTCTAAACTTAGGCTATTTGGAGTTTCAATCCCATTATTTTTTAGTATACTAAAATAATAAAAAGCTAGGATTTTTAGATCTAAAATTTTATGAGAAAATGGATAAAAAATTTGATTTTGTTTATAAGCATATTGTAAAAAAATAATATCAAAATAAACACTTTGGCCAACCAAAACTAATTGTTTTAAATCCTTTTTAGATTTTAGTTTTAATGATTGAAGAATCCAATTTTCAAATTTAGGGATTAATTCATATATAGCAGGTGCATCTTCTAGATCAATTATGGATAAGTGGTGTATTTTCTGTGCATCTTTAGAAAACCTATTTTCATAAATAGGACATACGTTACTAAAAAAAGTAGATATTTCATTAAAATCTTGATCCAATAAAACTGCTCCTATTTGAATTATTTCATGATAACCTACTTCTGTTCCTGTAGTCTCTAAATCTAAAACTAAATACAATTTTTAAATCCTCCCTTCCTAATTATATTATTATTGATTTATAAAAAAAAATCCTGAAATTAATTATAAAAGGAGGTTAAGATAAAAAAAAATCTAATAATAATTAATGAATATTAAAAGAAATTGCTGGGGTAGCTCAGGGGTAGAGCAGCTCATTCGTAATGAGCAGGTCGTGGGTTCAATTCCCATCCCCAGCTATTAATAAACACTTATGAAAAAAATTTTAATAATTATAATTATATTACTTACTTTTTTAAAACCTATATTTTCAAATACTACAATAAGTTATGATGAAAAATTTTTAAGTTATTTATCAGAATATAATAAATACTTTCTATGGGACTTAGAAAATAAAAAATTAGTTAAAAGTAGTACCTTGAATTCTAAATATATTTTCTATCTAACTAATGATACATTAGCATTATTATCAGATAATTCTATTTCAATAGCTAACAATCTAATTTTAAAACCTGAAAGTGAATATAATGTTAATTATCAACCATTATTTGTTTATTCTTTAAACGCTACAGAAAATTATTATAAATTCTTATTATTAACAGAAAAAACTATTAATTTATGTGAAATAAAAAATAATAAATTAATATATTTAAAAAAAGATACAATTTTAAAACCTTCAAATTTAGTTTCAGTATCAAATAATAGCTTCTTAATAAGTGCTAATAGATTTGCTTATTTATATAATGTATCTAATTTCCTTTGGTTTAATTTTATAACAAAAAAGAAAATGTTAGATTTTGATAAATTAGTTAGTTACATAGATATAGATAATAAAAAAAATAAATTTTTAGTTTTAACAGCTGATGGAAAACTAAATTTATATACGATTAATTTCCAAAATCTAAAAGAGATCCAATTAAATAAAGAAGATAGAATAGCTTTATACGCTTTAAATAACAGTGATATAGTAGTAAGCGATAAAGGTAATAATATAAGGATATATAGTTTAGGTGGTAATCTAAAAAATACTATAAATTTACCTGATAAAATTATTGACATAAAAAAAACAACTAAAGAATTAATAATAATTTATGGAGATCCTAATAATCCTAAACTTAAATTAATAGACCAAGATTATAATACAATAACAGATATTTAAATAAAAATCTATAGATATGGAAAAAATTACTTTAATGTATTTTTTATTTTCTTTTTTATTAATATTACTTTTAATTCCTTTTATTTTGGCATTTTTACTTTATTTTTTTAGATCAAATTCTAAATTAGAAGTTAATTTAAGCAAAGTATTCTTGATAAATTACATAGAATCAAACAAAGAAAAAAGTTCTATAATATTTGAAATATTACTAAGAAACAATGGTTTATTTCACGCAATAGTTTTAGACATAATACCTTACTTAAATTCTCCTTACCTAAATTACTTTAAATTAGTTATAAATAATTTCTCAAATACTTACTTTGATACCATAATTATAAAAAAGGGCAAAGAATTCAAATTTTATTGTGTTTTTATATTAAAAGATTACTATAATCTTGATATAAAAGATTTACAAAATCTTTATTTTAGCATAAATATTCTTTATTATGATTTAAAGCCATTAAGAAATTTATATAAAGAATTTAGTTTAAAAAATTTAAAAATAATTGAAAGAAATTTACCTTCAGAATTAGAAAATTTATTTAAATCATTTTATCATAATCAAGAAAAAGAAGAAATTAAAATATTAGATAAATCTGATGAATTAAAACAAATATATTGTTTAAAAACACCAATAATAACTCATTTTGATACCGAAGAAAAGCTAGCTGATTTAATAATAGATGGTATTAAGTTACTAAAAGATAAAAAAATAAGTGGTAAAATATTAATAGCGATAGCAGAAAGTTTAGTAGCAATAATACAAAATAGAGCATTTAGTATATACTCAATTAATACTAATTTTTTATCAGAGTTATTTAATCATTATTTTAATGAAGATAGTTCATTATCAAGTAGTTATGCTTTAACTAAAGTAATTCAAGAAATAGGATTTATAAGGTTTTATGTAAGTATAATAGCAGGAATGCTTGGAAAGATTTTTAAAAAAAGTGGTTGGTTTTATGTATTAGCAGGTAGAAAAGCTGCAGCAGTTGATGATGCTGGAGGTACTATCAGACCTTACGATAAATACGTAGTATTAGCTCCAAAAGATGCAGATTTATGGGCTATTAATTTTAAAAATAAATTATTACAAAAACTACAAATAAACGATTTAAAAAATAATGATTTAAATAATGATTTAAAAAATATAGATTTAGATGTTTTTGTAGTAGATGCAAATGATTTAGGTAAAGTAGATATTTTAGGAACAACTAATAAAAATATCAATAACTTTGTAATTCAGAACTTAAAAAATAACCCCCAAGGTAATGATGATCAACAAACACCTATTGTTTTTATAATAAAAAATTAAAGGATAAATAAATAAAAGATAGAATATATAAAATAATATGGAATCAGGTATTTTTTTAGCAATTAGTATAAATATTTCAAATGATATTTTTGTATGGATATACGCTTTATTAGTATTATTTATATACAGCTTTTTATATAAAGATAATATCCTTTATAAATTTGCTGAGCATTTATTTATAGGAGTATCTGCAGGTTATTGGTTAGTTTATACTTACTGGAGTTACTTATATCCTAATATAATAGTTAGTTTAGATAAAATTTTATATATAAATTATTTACATAATTTGTTAATAAAAGAGCAAGTAATACCTTATTATAATTTTAATCTCTTATTACCTATTTCAGGAGATTACAAATTAACTATAGGATTATTTTCAATAACTCAAAATTTTTGGTCTTTACTAAATATAATAATTCCAACAATACTTGGCTTAATGGTATTAGCTAAATTATTTCCTAAAATAGGATGGGTTAGTAGAATATCTATTGCATTTATTATAGGGGTTACTGCTGGAATAAATATATATTCAACAGGTATAGCAGATATAATAAAACAAATAAACTCAACTATAAATCCTATATATAATATTTCAACAGGTGGGATTGACTGGATCTCAACTATACTTATGTTAGTAGGAGTTTTATCAACTTTACTATACTTTTACTTTGCAATAGAATTTAAAGGACAAATATTAAATATAGTAAAAATAGGAATAATATTTTTAATGATAGGTTTTGGAACTGCCTTTGGATTAACTGTTATGGCCAGAGCATCCTTAGCTATCCAAATCTTTAATTTTCTAATAAATCAATGGTTAGGAATAAAAATCAATTAAACTATGAACGAAAATAATTTTAATACAGACAAATTAGAAAAAATATATGAATTAATAAAAAAGTATGAATTAGAAAGTATAGCTCAATTTTTATTAGAAATTATTTATCCGTTTAGAAGAATAATAGGTAGTATTGTCTTAGTAGCTGAACCTTTTTTATCTATTTTTATTAATCCTATAGAAATAGAATTTTTTTATAAACTATTTTATGAAAAAGATAATCTTAATAAATTAAAAGAACTTTTAGAAAAAGAAAATTAAATAACATATTATGAGTATTAATAAAGAAACAATATCAAATTTAATAAATAAAATTTTAAAAAAAGACATAACTGTTTGGATAAAAGATGAAGAAATAGAAAATAGAATAGACTGGATAGATTTAAATATTAATCAAGTTATTCAAAATATAGAAAATAATCTTAAAAATTATAAAGAATTTGATAATTATGTTTTATTAGGAATGGGAGGATCCAGCTTATCTAGTTTAGCTTATTCTAAAATATTACCTAATAATAATAAACTTATAGTTATAGATACTGTTAATCCAGATTATATTAATAAAATCGAACAAAAAATTAACAATAAAAAAAATTTATTTATAGTATCAAGCAAATCTGGAACTACTATTGAAACAGATACACTTTTTAGATATTTTTTTGAAAAATATTTTAATAATAATAATTTTATCTTTATAACTGATAAAAATTCTTCATTAGATTTAGAAATAAAAAACAATTATAAAAATTTGTTAATAATTAATCCTAATGAAAACATAGGTGGTAGATATTCTGCTTTTACAGAATTTGGATTAGTACCAGCTTACCTAATAAATATTGATTTAAAAAATCTACCCAATATTATCAATCAAACCAAAGAAAATATTTACAATTTAATAGATTATGAACTATTTAATAACTTAATTTCCAAAATAAATAATAATTACTTTGAAATAGTTTTTAGATATAACATAGAAAATTTAAAATATTTAGGTTATTGGTTAGAACAATTAATAGCTGAAAGTACAGGCAAAAATAATAAAGGAGTACTGCCTATTATTTATCCTAATGATTATAAATACAATTTAAATGAAAATACTTTAAAAGAATATAATTTAGATGAAATAGATAATATATTTTCCTATATGTATCTTTGGTTTATACAAACAGCCTTAATAGCTTCATTTATAAAAGTTAATCCCTTTAATCAACCAGATGTTAAATTATCTAAAGATACAACTAATGAAATTTTAAAAAATAAAACAAACTATAATATTAAAGATTATTACATAAAGGACTTAGATAAAAATAAAATAATAGATTTTATACATCAAAATTTAAATGAAAATATAAAATATATTTCTATTCAATTTTATGGGGATTATGAAGATATAAATGAAATAGAAGAACTAAGAAGAGAATTAATTAATGAATTTAAATTAGCAACATTATTAAGCTTAGGTCCAAGATACTTACATTCTATTGGACAATTATATAAAGGTGGCCCTAAAAAAGGATTATTTATACAAATATTAAATTATCCTAAAAGAATAATTTCAGATAAATTAAATGATTTATTTATATATCAAGCTTTAGGAGACTTAATTACTACTAAAAAACTTAATCTACCTATTTTAGGAATTTTAAAATACTAAGATATTTTTTATGTTAAAACCTAAAATAAAACATAAAGCAGCAGAAATATCTGAAAATCAAAAAGAACAAACTAAAAAAAGCTTTAAACTTTTTATTTTTACTACCATTTTATTATATATAGTTTTATCTGTTTTAAATAATATTTACAATTCTAAATTTTTTAATAAGCAAGATAAAGTAATTTTAGATGGCTTAGAAATAAGTTTTAACACTGATAAAGATAAATATGATGTTGGCGAAAAAGTAACTATATATCTAACAATAAAAAACACCACTTCTTCTAAAAAAGAGATAAAATTTAATTCTCCAGATATAGCATATATAACAGTTTTAAGACCAGTTAATTTAGGATTAACTAAATACTATATAAAAGTATGGACAAATAAAACAAATACTAAACAAGTTCCTAATCCTTATTCTATAACTCTAAAACCTTTTGAAAAACTAGTATTTCCTACTGTATGGAATCAAGTAGATATGAATGGACAACCTGTTAAAACAGGCAGATATAGATTTATTGTAGAACTTAATACAACTAAAGAAATAAAATTACAAAAAGGAAATTAAAATTTAATTACATCTATATCATAAAATTATAAAATCTACATATATTTATAAATTCACGTAAATCATAATCCTAAATTAACTATCATATTTCATTTATTTTTTTTAAAATGCTTAAAAAATTTATTAAATAATTTAAGATAATTAAAAACAAAATATAAAACAAAATAAGATAAAATAAACTAAATTTTGTATTATGTATTTTAAAAAAATTTTCAATAAATTTAAAAAAGTATTCTGCAAAAAATAAATGAAACACATAAATAAATAAAGCATTTTTTCCTAAATTAGTTAAAAAAATAAAAAATTTATTATTGTTTAGAATAGAATCAGGAATATTAAGTAATAGATAAAATAGAACAAAAACAAGACTCAAAGACCAGTAAATAAAATAAATAGTAGGTGGATAAAATAACCCAGCAGACCCTCCCCTTATAAATAACATATCCTTTATATTATACAATTTTAAACTCAGAAACAAAAAAATTAACAAACTTATTAAAAAGAGAGATTTTTTAAAAAAGATTTCTCGTTTATTATAATATAGATCAAAAAAGAAAATTCCTGTTAAAGCAATTCCTAAAAAAGGAAAGATCGGAAAATACCCATCAATTAAAAAATGCTTTAAAGAATAATTCTTTAAAATAAAATAAAAAGAATTAAAATCAAATAAATTAGCTTCAAAGGGAGTTTTATTATAACCTAATTTTATATGTAAAAAAGGGGTTAAAATAAAAATAAAATTTGAAATAATAAATATTAAAAAAGGTGATAACTTTAAAAAAAAACTGTTAATAATAATACTAAATCCAATAATATATAAAACACCAAAGGAATTAAAAGGAAATATTTTGTAAATAAAACAATCAACAAAAATAGCCCACATTATTATATATAAACCCCTTTTAAAATAATAAAAATAACTATATTTTTTAAAATAATAATTATAAGTGATCGTAAAATTAGAAAAAATAATAAAAATGGGAGCAACAATTGAATAAAATAATCTAAAAATAAAAGAAGGCTCATTTATAAAATAAGGACTAAAATTAGCTAAAATCATAAAAAAAACAGCTATACCTACAATTATATCTATCCTCTTATCCATAGGCATCTATTATTAACTTTTAATTTTCATATATTACTTTTTTATCAATATTAACAAAATTTAAATTTAATAGAAAATTTAAAAGAGATTAATAACGTTTTGAGTATATCTTGCATTTTTCAAAGCACTATGAGCTTCATCCTTATAGTTTATATCAATTTTTTTAATTACGTTAATTAATAAGTTTTTCAATTTTTCTTGGTTTTTAATAAAATTTTGTATAGCTAATTCATGAGAAACTGGTTCAATAGAAGGATCATCTTCTAAACCAACATCATAATCAGTAATAAGCGCTATACCAGCAAATGCTATTTCCAATTCTCTTGCTAAAACTGCTTCAGGCATTTGAGTCATATTTATAACCTCAAAGCCCATTTTAGTATAATACCTACTTTCAGCTTTGGTAGAAAATCTTGGACCCTCTATTACTACTACTGTTCCTTTTGGATGAAAAGATAAATCTAATTTTTGAGCTTCTTGAATTATAATTTTTCTTAAGTATTCTGAATAAGGATAAGCAAAAGATATATGAGTAGTAACAGGGCCTTGATAAAATGAGCTTTCTCTTTTAGTTGTTCTATCAAATATTTGATCTAAAACAACTATATCTCCTGGTTTTATATAATTTTGCAAGGATCCAGCTGCACATGGACTTAATATAAACTTAACACCTAATTTTTTTAAGGCCCAGATATTAGCTCTATAAGGTACCAAAGAAGGTGGATATCTATGATCTTTACCATGTCTTGGAATAAAAGCTACCTTTTTAGAATCTATTTCCGCTATAGCTATTTTATCAGAAGGAGATCCAAAAGGAGTCTCTATAGTATATTCTACTGCATCTAAAAATGAATAAAAACCAGTACCACCAATAACTCCTATATCAGCTTTAATATTTATATCCATTCAAAGATTACCCCTTTCTTTAATTTATTTATATAATTTCTTTTTATATAAAAAAAACAACTAATAATTTATTCTTTTCCTTCTTCTTCTTCTTTAAAGTATTTAAGAAAATCAGTAGGTTTAATTTTATCAAGAAACTGTTTAAACCTTTGTTTTTCTTCATCTTCTGGAAGATTAGATATACTTTTTACTTCATTTGTTTTTTCAGTATATTCAACAATAGGTACATTTTCTAATAAACTTTCATTAACATATATAGGTGCATTAGTTCTTATAGCTATAGCTATACTATCACTAGGTCTTGCATCTATTTCATAGGTACTCCCTTTATGATTTAGATATATTTTAGCATAATAAGTAGATCCTTTTAACTCAGTAATAACAATTTTTTCTACTATTATTTCTAAAGCTTCAAATATATTTTTAATTAAGTCATGGGTCATTGGTCTTTCTATTTTAAGTTTTTCTAAAGCTATAGCGATACTAGAAGCCTCAAAATGTCCTATAACTATAGGCAATATATTTTTATTTTCTTCATCCTTAAGTATAACAACAGCATCATCAGTAACTATATCAGTAGCTAATTGATAAATTTTAACTTTTTTTAATTTCATTTTTATTTTTTTAAATATACTGGGTTATTTATATACCGCCATTTATTTAACAAGCGTTCTTTAGCCCAGTAGGCGGTATTAAGAACGCTTTTAGGATTTAATGCCGGAGGCGGGATTTGAACCCGCACGCTCTGTTAAAGAGCGGGAGATTTTGAGTCTCCTGCGTCTGCCTATTCCGCCACTCCGGCTATTATTATATTTTTTACTTTATAAAGCTTTCTCCTCTTATAATCCTACCTACATCATTAAATGATACAAAAACCACAAATATCAATAATACTATTAATCCAATTTTATGAAATATTTCTTCCTTATCAGGTGTTATAATAATATTTTTAGTATATAATCCTACTTTATTTAATACTAAAGATATTCCAATAAGAATATAATTTATTATTATAAATAATAATCTTCCACCATCCAATGCAGGAAAAGGAAATAAATTAAATAATCCAATTATAATATTAATTAAACCAATTAACATAAGATAATCATAAATACCTTGAGTAGCAAAATCATACATAATTTTTGTTATTCCAATAGGTCCTGCACTTTGTTCATATACTGTCTTTAATGAAATATGTCCTGTAAATATACTTAATATCACATTTAAGTATTTATAAGTTATATCATAGATTGTAGATATTGATTTGCT
The DNA here is from genome assembly GCA_049969455.1 of bacterium. GTDB lineage: Bacteria > DRYD01 > DRYD01 > DRYD01 > DRYD01 > CAKZQG01. Next base: position 19,012 of record JBMFOW010000007.1, read on the forward strand.
AAATCCCCTTACAAAATCTACTTCAAAGAATACTTTAGATTTTGGATTAAATCCTATATAAGCAAAATTATTTACCTTATCCCATAAAGTTTTTATTTTAAATTCTTTTATTTCATTTCCTCTCTTTACCTTTATATATAGTTCTTTATCCTTAGCACTATGAATATAATTTATCATTTTTTGACCATCTTTGTAATTTAACACTAAATTATTTACTTGTAAAATAATATCTCCTGTTTTTAAATAATTATAAGCAGGAGTATTTGGTTTTAACATAAATACTTCTGTAGTTATACTAGGATTAAAAAATGAAAAAGTTATAAAAAATATAAAAAAAGCAAGTATATAATTAAAAAACGGGCCAAGAAATATAATAATAAATCTAGAATATAGTGGTTTAGCATAAAAATTAGTTGGACTTACATTATTAGGATCATAATTTTCTCCTTCAGGTAAAACATATCCACCTAAAGGTAATAACCTTAAACTATATTTCGTACCATTTATAACTTTAGACCATATCTCTTTACCTAATCCTATTGAAAATTCTTCTACTTTAACTCCAGTTATTTTACATCCTAAATAATGTCCGTATTCATGAAACAATATAATAAAAAAGAAGGCAAAAATAACTAAAAATATATAAAAAATATTTGAAAATATATTAAATATTATCTCCATTTTAATTTCCTCCTAATATAAATATTTAGATATTTGATTTTAATTTAGTATTTTTAATTTTAGGATTTTAGATGAATACTGAACAAAAGGTAAATCTTCTGCATATATTTCAACTACTTCTACATCCATATTAAGTTTTATATAATAAGATATATTTAATATCTCAATATATCCTAAAATAGTATTTGCCTTAATTATAGATCCTTTATTTATTTTTAAATCTTTATTATCAGCTAAATAGAATTTACCAACTAAAGTAGATATAATATCTGCATACTTTTGATTATTTTCTTCATAAAATACTATTTTATAACCATCTTCTAGTTTTTCTTGAAGATTTTTTTGTTGAGTATTTGTTTTTCGTTGATTATTATGCTCTAATGATTTTTTTTCAAAATTATTTTTATTATTACTGCTTTCATTTTTTAAATTTTTATTATTATTACTTATTTTTATTTTTAGATAAAAATCTTTATTATTTATTTGGAATAAATTAATTTTATTTTGATCTATTTTTTTCAAAATTTGATCTACTATGTTTAAGTATTTAGAATCCATTTATAGCAACCCTTAATTCACAATTATTTTATTAATACCATTTTATTGATTTTGTATTATAATAGTATCAGCAATTAATTGTCCATTATAATTTTTTACAGCTACTTGAATATTCTTATTTATAACTTCATTTAAAGCATTTTTATTATTTAATAGGATATAATTTACTCCTTTTTTTACAAAAATATTCGTAGTTTCATCTATTTTTAAAGCTAAATTATTATTATCATAAGTAAAAAGATTTATTGTATTATTATCCATATAAACTAATTTACCATAAACAATAGAAGCATTAGAATCATTACTATTTAAATTTTTGTTATTATTAGTAGCAATATAATAGTCATTATTTTGGATATTATTTTTATTAGGATTTTCTAAATATTTTGGTTGAAATTGAGCTAAATAGTAATAATTAGGTACATTATTATTTAATTCAGATGATTTTAATTCATAGTATAAATGACTAGAAGGATTATTTGTTAACATCATATTATCATAAGCTAAGTAATCTTTATAAATTTTTAAATCATATGAAGCATAAGCATAATTAGTTACAGGGGCATAATTGTAATAAGGATAGCTTATATTATTTGGATCAACTTTATAAGCATAAATATATTGATAATCTACAGGTAAATATCCAACATATGATACTTTAACTGGAATATTATAATCGTTATTTTTATAATTAGGAGTATTTTGATAATTTTTTAATAATATTTGATATTCTGGTTTATTGTTATTAATATTCTGATTAACTATATTAAAGTTATCCACACTAATAGACATTACATAACCATTATCATAATTAATAGTAACATTAGCTCCTTCATATAAAGAAGCTGCATTTATTAAATTTCCATTCATATCAATTACTTTTAAATCTTTAGAAATAGGGAGATTTAACACTTCATTTTCTGTGTTAATAACTACACTATCTACTCCAAACCTAACAAATTTACCCTTTATTACTTGTGCATATGTTAAATTAATTATACTAAATACAATTAATAAAACTAAGGTTATTATTGTTATTATTTTATTTATTTTTTTCATTACTACTTTTCCTCCTTTTTATCTATTTTAAATCTTTATCTAATATAAAATTCTCTTTAATATTATTATTCCCTTTTTATTTATTTATATACAATTTAAGATGTTAATTTTTTGTTAATTTTTATAGAAATTATAAAAACAAAAAGTATATTGTTAATCTTTATTTATTCTTTAGGGAGTAAAAATTAGGTATTGGATTATGCTAAAGAAAAAATAAAAAGAATTGCGGGAGTGGGATTCGAACCCACGACCTTTGGGTTATGAGCCCAACGAGCTGCCACTGCTCCATCCCGCGTTACCTACTTTAATTATTCTACAATACCCATAATTTCCCTCCTAAAAACCTAACTAAAATAATTAATTTAGAATTCACCCAACTTAAACTAAAAAATTCTATTTAAATCTATTTTTTTTAATTTTCAATTACTTTTTTAACTTTAGACTACCTATATACTTTATTAATAATCATTTCTTTTACTTTAGTACTGCTTAGATTTTTTAAAAATAAGTAATTTTTAATTTCTTGATAAATATTGTTTATTTTTTCTTTAATTTTCTCTATATTTAGGATTTTTCAATTTAACTTAAATCTATTTACACTAGTTAAAAAAATAAATACTTAAAAAATATATATTTACATTTTAAGTATTCTCCCCATCTTTATATAAAGCGTCAAATAAAAAAAAACTAATAGAAATATCATTAAATTATAAATATAAAAGAACAAAATTTTTTAAATAATAAAGTAAATAAAAATTAATTAGAATACAAAATCTTTTCTATTTCTTTTAAAGTTTCTTTTTTAACAGGCTTAGAGATATCCAATCCTGTTTTTTCTTTATATTTTTGTTTAAATTCTTTTTGTAAATCAAGTAAATCTTTAATAGATTTTTTAAATCTATTTTTATAGTATAAATCATTTATATTATAATAACCTTGGATTAAAATTTTAACAGAGGAATCAAAATCAGTTTCCTCTTCTAAAAATATTCTACTTAATCTAACATATGGTTCATAAGTATCGTTTTTTATATTAATAGCTTTATAATAAAATTCTTTAGCTTTGTCAAATAATTTAGCTTCATCATAACAAACAGCCAACAAATAAGCACTATAAAAATCCTCAGGATATTTATTATACAATTCATAAGCCCAATTAATAGCTCTATTGCTTTTACCAACATCTATAGCATAAGTAATACCTAAAATATAATATTTTCTATTTTCTTTATTAATAGATAAAGCTTTATCATAATAATTTAAAGCCATATCTATATCATTAACCCCTTCATAAAACTGAGCTAATTTTATATAATATCTATCATCTTTAGCAGAATTAATAGAATTAATAAACTCTAAAGCTTCAGGTATTTTTATATAGCTCTTTTTGTAAGTTATTCCCAAAATATAATAAGCTTCTAAATTATTATTATCCTTCTTTAAATATTCCTTAATAATTTCATTAGCTTGAACTAATTCATCTAAATAAGTCAATACTTTAGCATATTTTAATAATAATTTAGTATCCTTTTGATAATAATTTTCTAATATATTTTTAGCTTTAGAATATCTTTTATTTTCAATAAGTATATCAGTATAAATAGAAACTAAATTAACTAAATCAGAATATTTTTTATTTAAAGCTAAATCATAAGCCTTAGATAATAATTCTTCAGCATTTTCTAAATTATTTTTATCATAATTTATTTTAGCTAACAAAATAATAGAATCAATATTATTAGAATTATATTTTAACGAATCATTAATAGTAACCTCACTTTGATAAATATCTTTTTTTACAGTATATAAAATATATCCCCAATTATATAAAATCTTAGAAAAATTTAGATTTTTCTTATTTTCATCAGAAATATTATCAACAAATTTAGATTTTAATAATTTTAAAACCTTTTTAGAATTATCTAAATTATTATCTTTATAAGCATATAAAATCATTTGCGCAATCAAAGCATCAAACAAAGATTCCTTTTTTATTTCATTTATAATTTCTTGAGCTTTAGTATAATCCTTATTTTGTATATACTTATTAAATAAATTTATCTTCGATTCATTAGCAAAAACCAAAATTACACTAATCATCATTAAAATCCCAAAAACCAAATGATACAATCTTAATTTGATTATTTTTTTAATAAACATATAAATTTCCTCCATAATATTTAAACTTAACTTACTGCTTAAGGGGTTTGACCCCCTTAGG
>JBMFOW010000008.1:0-22782 GCA_049969455.1 bacterium
CATCAATTACATTTAATGGATAATCAGTTGTAACTGTATCTGAAGGATTCAATGTCAAATTACCACTTGTTAAACCAGAAGATAAAGTAGTAGGATTATTATCAATACTTATATCATCTGTATTTTTCAAAGTAATATTAGATGAACTTAAATTACCGCAAGGAGGCTGTAAATTATAATTAAAACTATATACTAATGCATTACCATTATACCCTCCTGGTACTAAAAAGAAATTACTCAATGGAATAGCTTTTATTGTTTGCTCATTCAGTGGTCCTGCTTTATAACCAGGATAATAATTATTAACCTCAAAAGACATATTACTAATAGGGGTTAAATTACCATCCAATTTAACTAAATATAACTTATTAGGATTAGAGTTATTATCAAACAATAATAATATAACATTATTAGTATTAGTATTAGGTTCTGGTACTAAAGATACAGCAAAACTTCCATCTACACTAACTTCTTTCTTATTACCTAAATAATTATCCGTTTTTATTAAGTAATATTTATCAGGACTAGTATTATAATCTAAAAATCCAAAATAGAAGTTATTATTATAATCTCCTAACCCCCCTAAAAATTCAAAATTAGTTGAAGAGTTATTTATTTGATAATATTTAGCACTATTAATAACGTTATTAACATCATCATCTGAAACATTAATTTTAACTAAATATTTATTATTATTATTATTAGAATCTTCAAAATAAACAAATGTTTTATTATCTGAAGTAATGAAATTAGCATCTCCCCAATAAGCGTTATTTATATACCATTTAAATGATAAATCCTGTCCAAATTTAGCAATAAAAGTATTTATATTAGCAATTATTCCAGGGTTTGTACCATTAGATGGTAATATAAAAGTAATATAATCTTGAAAATATCTTATACTATTAGTAGTACCGTTAGAATTAAGTTTAGATATAAAATAACCATTTTGACCAGAGGTATAACCACATCCGTAATAATAAATATTCCCATTTTCAATATTTTCAAATCCAAAAGATGCATAACTTCCAATACTACCTAATTTAGACCAAACAACATTTAAATTAGAATCTAATTTAACAAACAAAGCGTCATCTATAGGAGGATTAACTGAATTATCATAAGCTCTACCAACTGCAAAGTAACCACCATCAGAAGTAGGAACAATTGAATTGAAATCTTCAACATCACTATTATATTGTCCATCAAAAAAGAGGGGAAAATTATGAGTTCCTCCTCCACTACCTATACTTCCACTTCCTAATAGATTTATAAATTTATTACTACCCCCAAGATTACAGCTAACTATTAATATAGATACTAAACTTAATATAGCAGCTAATAATATTAACATTACATTTTTTTTCATTTTTTTTCACCTCCTTTTATTACTTATACTATTCAAAAAAAAGAAAAAAAAATCCTGCTTTTTTATACATAAAAATTAAATTTAATTAACTCAATTTATATTTAGAAAAAAGGAGGGAAAGAAATCAAGGTAAGGAGTAATCAGCTATTTTTTTATTGTTTAATAATACACTAACTTTAGCATCACCTATATAAAAAACTTTTAAATTAATAAAAGATTGCCCTACATAATAATTATCTAATATTAACCTTTTACCTAAAAAATCCTCTAAATAAACCTTAACATTATTTATATCTTGATTATACTTAAATTTTAAAACTAAATTAATCATTTTAATCTCAGGAATCTGAGAATAATTTAAATTAGCTTCAATAATAACAGTATCATTATATATATAAGAAGTAGTAATTTTTCTATCTTCAATTACTTCATTATTTTGAAATTTAATAAACAAACTATCTGCTTTATCTAAAGATTCCCAAGAATCAGGTAAATAAGTTTTTAAATTATTTACTAATTCTTGTTGATTAATAGACTTAGAAACGAGTAAAGAAATCTTTTGATTATTTTTTAAAACAGAATCAGGCTCAGGAGCTTGCATCAATATTACCCCATCCTTAAAACTAATACTAGGATAATATAAATAATTATAAACCAATGTAAGATTACTAAACTTTAAATTAGGATTAATTTTAATATCATTGATATTATAATCAACTAAATTAGGTAATAAGACAGACTTATTTAAAGAAGAACCTTTACTAATAACAACTTTAATAACCCTACCTTTCTTAACTTTAATACCAGAAGGTGGATCCTGAATTAATATCATATTTTGAGGTTTATCAGAAAAAGAAGTAGAAACAACTTCAAGATCCAAACCAATCAATTTTAAATTATTCTTAGCATCATATAAATCATAACCAACAACATTAGGAACAACAATATCTCCTTCACTAGGACCATAAAATAACTTATAAACAAAATACCCACCAATTACCAATAATAATAAAAAAATAATACCTACTAAAATATTAATAACATTAATATTAGCTTTATTATAATAAAACCTACTCATAAATATATCAAAATAGTAATTAAAATAGTTTTTCTTTAGTTCTTAGGAGAAACTATAACATACATATTTTTATCTTCAATAGAAATATCCTTTTCTATTTTAATGTCTCCTAATTGTTCTAATACTTCCTGTAAAATAGGCTTAAATTTATCAGGAGTAAATTTACTTTTACCTAATAATTGTAAAACTATTTTAACTTTATCTCCTTCTTCTAGAATTCTCTTTATCATTTGAACTTTAATATTAATACCACTTTTATCTATTTTATTTTTGATAATAATTTCCTTAAGTTCTTGTTTTTTTTGATTTTTTTTAGCATTTTTCTCTTTTTTTATTAATTCGTATCTAAATTTTCCGTAATCAACGATTTTACAAACAGGAGGATTAGCTTCAGGAGCAACTTCAACTAAATCCAAATTCTTAGAATCAGCTAACTTTAAAGCATCCTTTATATTCATTATACCTAAATTAACATTATTTTCATCTATAACCCTAACTTCTTTTGTTTTTATTTGATCATTTATCCTATACTTAATTATACAAAATCACCTCCGTTTTTATTTTTATTTTTTATTTAGTTGTAATCTAAAATAAAATCAACTTTATTAAAACTGTTTAAACCAGTTAGATAATTATAAACAGGTAAAGAATTATTAAAAGCATTTTCTTCTAAATTTAATAAATCATCAACTAAATAAATTTCTTTTAAATTTTTATCTCTAATTAAAATCTCAGTTATATCCATAGACATAGGTCCAATAGAATTAGCAATATAATCTCCATAATCATCATAAACATGAAACAAAAGTTTCTTAGAAAAAGGAAAAACAGAATATCCACAATAAACTAAAGCTACCAAAGAATCATTATCTACAAAACCATTAATATCCTTATTAAAATACCCAACACTTTCATTTTTTAAAACCTCCTTAACTCCAATAAAAGGCAACTTAATCTTAATAGCATTTTTAATATTTAATTTATTTTTAAAAGATAATAACTCAAAAGAAGGAACTATACCATAAATTAGTATTCCAATTCTAACATAATTACTCAAATTAATAATATCTAAAAAATCCTTCAAATTAAAATCCTTAAAAGTATTATCAGAAAAATAAGAGAAATCTTGTAAATATTGAATAAATCTTAAAACCCCTGCACTGTTTAAAAAATGTATATCCCAATTATTATTTTTAAATTTTTTCAAAAATTCCTTAAAATTAGTTAATTGAAAATAAATATCATATACATTATCACTTCTTAAATGAGTATAAACACCTTTTATATTGAAAAATTTAAAATCTAAAACTTCTTGGATTTTATTAGTTTCAAAAAATTTTATACCAGTTCTGTTCATTCCAGTATCTATTTCTAATTCAACATCTAAAACTACTTTCTTCTTTAATAATATTTCCTTTAAAAATAAAAAATATTCATAACTAAAAATAGAAAAATTAATAATATTTTTAAATTGAATAGCTTGATTTATTAAATTTTCATCAAATTCAGGAAATAATAACAAAACTTTAAAATTATTACTTACTTTTTGATATACTTTATACTCAAAAAATTCTTTTAAATTATTTAAAGCAATTTTATTAACTAAATTTTTAATGATATCAAAAATAATATCAAATTGTAAGCCATAAGCATTGGATTTCAAAACTAAAATTAAATCTTTCTTAGTTAATTCTTTTACTATTTTAATATTATTTTTAATAATAAAAGGATTAATAATTACAGTTGGATAAGAGATATTTTTTGTTCTACTAATTCGCATATTATATGTTCTATTAATAAATGGGCTTCTTGAATACGTTGAGTATTATTATGTTTAACAACAATAGGTATATCAACTAAATTTTTTAATATTCCTCCATCTTTTCCAAGCAAACCAATAGAAATAACCCCTAAATTTTTAGATACTTTAGCAGCATTAACTAAATTAACAGAATTTCCAGAAGTAGAGATAATTAAAAAAATATCTCCAGGATTAGCTAAAGCTTGTAATTGTTTTTCAAAAATAAAATCATAACCAAAATCATTAGAAATAGCAGTTAAAATAGAAGTATCAGTAGTTAAAGCAATAGCAGGAATAGGATTCCTATTATTTATATTTAATCTTCCGACTAATTCTGCGGCAATATGCTGACTATCAGCAGCTGATCCCCCATTACCCGCTACTAATATCTTCTTACCTGACTTTAATGAACTAACTATAACATTTACAGCTTTTAATATATTACTTATTAATTCATCATCATCTAATAAACTATTTTTCAAATTTATTGATTCTTTTATTATATCCTTTATCTCTTTTATCATAAATTTTAAGAACTAACTTTATTTTTTACTTTAGAAACAATTATTTCTTCAACTGGGTTATAATAATAAGAATTTTTAATAAAAACACCTTCTAAACCTTTTCCTTTATCTTTAGGTCTTTTGGTATCAGCAAAAACCCCTTCTTCAATAGCTTCAAACAATCCTTTATTATAAACATATTCTAATAATTCATAAGCTTTTTTTAGTAAATAATCTGCTCTTTTTTCAATAATCCCATTATTCCTTATAATAAATTCAAACCCTAAATCTTTAGCAGCATTAAACACATATTTAGTAGATTTTATACTTAAGTATCTATCTTGAAGTAATGGAGTATGTATAGCTTCAGTTAAGATACCAACTAAGTGTATATGTTGTCCAGTAGCAACTGATACTAAATTAAACATATTATCAATAACATGAGTATGAAAGATATTCCCAGTAACCCACCTAGTAGGAGGCATATATTTCAAAGGACAACGAGGAAATAGATGTCTAATTAGCAAAGCTTGTGAAAATTCAAATAAAAATGAATTAGTTATCTCAGGCCTTATTTCATAAGCATGACCTAATCCTATTAAATAATCAGGTAAATAACACTTCTTAGCAAAAGCATAATTAATAAAATGAGAAGTTATAACAGTATATCCTTTTTCAAAAGCATCAGCAGTAGTTAAATAATTATCTTCTCCAGTATTTATTATTATATCACTTAAATTTATTATTAATCTTGAAAAATACTGATCAATAAAAGTTCTAATTGGATTAATATCTCTAAATAATATTCCATACATACTATCATTAAGAAGCATATCTAATCTTTCAATAGCAGCAATAGCAGCTATTTCAGGCATACATAATCCAGAAGAATAATTAACTAACATTAAATATCTATCAGTCATATTTTTATCTAAAGTTTCTCTCATTAATCTAAAATTAGCTTGAGTAGCAAAAGTACCACCATAACCTTCAGTAGTATAGCCTTCAGGTACGTAATCTATAAGACTTTGAGCAGAAGATCTAATAACTGCAATACAATCAGCTCCTTGCTTTACAGCAGATACTGCTTGTATAGCATCTTCAAAAATATTACCAGTAGCAACTATTACATAAATCCAAGGGAGTTTAGGATATCCATATTTTTCAATTAATTCTTCTCTTTTTTTTCTTTGATCTTCTATTACTTTAACCCCATCTAAAGCTATATTGTAAGATATCTCTTTAAATTTATTTAAATTACTTAAAACTTCTTTAAACTCATTTTCAATAGATATATCTTTAAAATAAATATCATCAAGAAATTGCTTTATTTTATTTAAATCATTAAATTTAGAATATAAATAAGCATAGAAATAAGAAGCACCATAATCTAATAAATTAAATTTTTTTAAGGTATCAACTAAAACATTAACATAAGGGACCCCTTCACTATTAGCCCCATCTAATCCCATTATCCTTAAAGTGGCTCGTTCTATACTAACAGTTGATCTCTTCTTTATAAACTCAAATACATCATCCACTATTAGATTAGCTAACTTTAAAGATTTTTCTAATAAAGATTTATCAAAATTTAACGAAGGATACTTATTATTTTCAATCAATTTTATTAATTTATTTTTTTGACTAATATTATCCATACGTTATTAATTACCAAATAAACCTTTAGTTTTTAAATAAATTCTTTTTAACAGTATTTCCCATTTCATCTTTTATAACCAAATAAAAATTATAGCCTTTATTTTTATATTCTAAATCATTAGGTAACAATCCTTTAAAAATCCATATATTATCAATTTTATCAACCAATTTTAAAGGAACCTCAAAAGAATCACCATCAGATTCAATAACTAAGTAAGCACCAACTAAACTATTAGACTCAATCTTTAAATTAATAACATTATTCTTAATATCATAAGCAACAATATTAAATTTATCAAAACTTATATATAAACTAAATCTAAATTCTTGAACAAAATAATTATCAACATTAGATAATTTATCATCAATAATTAATTTAAAATCATAATACCCACTACTGTTTATAATATTTTTTAAATTAGTTAAATCTAAAGTAGTACTTTCAAAAGAAGGATTATTAAAATTACAAGGATTAGCTTTAACTATTTTAGAATCAACTAATCTCCAATTAGCATTATCTTTAGCATTATCCTTACTACCTTTAATTTTAACAAACAACTTTATAGTTAATAAATCTCCATCAAAATCTAAATAAGAAACCTTTAAAGGATTATTAATAGATAATTTTTTAAATTCATCACTAACCAATACAAAGGGTTTCCTATTATTTTTACCAACTAAACCCTTTATAGAATAAATCTCACTACCTTTATAAAGCACCAATTTATACTGAAAATATCTATAAGACTTCTTTAAAGGATAATTTTTAATATTATTAACCCAATTAGTCCAAGTATTATCAACAATAGGAGAGTTTCCAAATCTAATTTCTAAATCAATTTTACCTTTATAATTTAAAACCACATCATTAAGATACTTATCAGTTTCTAAATCAAAAACCTTAGAAACATAAGTACCTTCAGAATCACCAAAATTATAGAACTTAAAAACAGTTTTACTATTATCCATAAAAGCTAAATATATATTATCATTAAAAATAACTGTTTTAAGAGGATAAGAAAATAAATCAAAATTCAAAATCTTTTGCCAATTAAGATTCAAAGTTTGCTGATAATTACTTGCAATTACTCCAAGTAAATCATTTTTACTTATTCTATAAACCTTAGAATTACTTGAATTAACCATTAAATAAACATATCCATTAAATTCAAATATATCAGAAATATAAGTATTTGTATCAGAAGAGAAACCATCATATAATACAGGATTATTAAAGATATTTTTATCAAAAACAAAGAAATATGCCCGACTTCCAGTACCAACCAATAAATTATTATCTAAAACATATAAAGCAGTAATATTATCTTGAAAAGTATTAAATGTTTTTAAAGAATAATCTTCTAAATTTATTTTAATCAATATCCCCCCATAACTACCAGCATACAAAAATTTATCATCTACTACTAAATTAGAAATCCCAAGATATGGAAAATCTAAAACCTTTAATAACTTAAAATTATCTAAATTACAAATAATTATCTTAGAAGGAAAGCTAACTGTAGAAATAATCAATTTATCTTTATAATAAGTTAAATCCGAAATAGGAGATTCAAAATTAAATTTAGACTCAATATTCCCAGTATTTATATTTATTTTTAAAACATTTCCTGTATAATCAACAGCTAATAAATAATTTTTATAAACAATAGTATTAGAAATAATATAATTTAATACATATTCTTTAACTAAATTTAAATTCTTATCAAAAATACTAACCTTAGTTTTAGAATTATATAAATAATTTAAGCCAATTAAATTGTCTTTATAAACTAAAACTTTAAAAAAGTTCTTATTAATTATAAAACTATTAAAACTTTTATTATATTTTAAATTAGAAAAATAATCTATACTAACTCCATTTTGATAACCTTCAACTAAATCAGAATAATTAGATAAATTTATAACATTATCAATATTAAAGGATTCCTTTTTAGATTCTTTTGAATTATTATCTTTTAAATTACTATCTTTTTTTTGATTAAAATTATCATACAATATATCCTGTATCTGCTGAATCAAATCCTGATTAGAATTATCAGTATTTTCTTTATTATCCTGATTTTTATAAGATTTATAATAAGCTTTAATAACATAATCTAAAACAGAAGAATAATAACTATTATTAGCATCAGTAGAAGAAGATTTTTTAGTACTAGAAGAAGTATCAGATTTCTTTTTTTCAGCTTTAGAAATATTTCCATTAATATCAAAACTAAAGAAATCCATTCCTATTAATATTTTATCTACGTCTTTCCTAAAAATCACAGGATAATAAGATAAATAAATATAAGGTAATCCAAAACTAAAATACATCCTTAAAATTTCCCTATAGGTTAAAGGTATAAATTTTTCATTATCAGTCAAAACTCCCCATAAATTAGTAGCAATAACTCCAACAATAGTCTTAGGTTTAGAATTAATAAAAACATTAGCATAACTTAAAAACTCAGTAAAATCCTTAGGAGGTAAAATAGTTATCCCCAATTTATCAAATATATCATATAAATAATACCCACCACCTAAACCCAAATAAATAGTTCCATTGCTTTCTTCAGAAGGTAAAATTACTTCCATCTTTTCACTACCTTGACTCGAATTCAAAGGATTAAAATAATTTAAATTAAATTCTACCATATTATCTTTAAAATTACTAATATAAATATTATTAATTATTCCAATATTAACAGGTGCAATATTTAAAGAAGCATCTATAAACTTTATCCTATTATTCTTACTTGGTATAGAATTAATAAAACTTAAATATTTAAGTAAATTAGATAAAATTAGATTATAATTACCATTTATAGAAGGTAAATATATATTTTGTACTTTATTATTCTCAAAAACTATCTTAAAATTAAGCTCAAAAGGTAAATTTTGATTATCTTGAATATATTTAGAAGAAGTTATATATAAAGCTAATACAGATAAATAAGGAATAAATTTTGAATTATCAATTACCTGACAATTATAACTCCTTAATGATTTGCCATTAAACAAAATAGAAATATTTAAAGGTAGCATATCAGGTTTCTCATTAAGCTTGCCAACAACACCAAAAGGTCCATCAAATACTAAACTACCTATTAACTTAGAATTATCAGGAATATAAGATAACTTAAAAGATTCATTATATCTATTTATAACAGTAATAACCTTAGATTTATAAACAGGAGCTTTAATATATCCAACTCCAAGCATTGGATGCCCAAAAGCTAAAAAAGTACCATCTTTTTCTAATTTAGTTAAAGTACCTGTACCATATATCTTAATATCCCCATCAACTAAAGCAACACTTATACTATCTCCATTCCCTATATTATTATTATCTTTTCTTAAATCATTACTTGAAGAATTATTTAAAATATTATTATTTAAATCATTATAAACATTTTCAATGACAAAATAATTTTTACTTAACCTTATCTTAAAATTCTCAAAAGTATTTAAAGCGTTCAATTGAAATTTATTATCATTACTTAATTCTTTATTAAATTTGTTATCGATAATTTCTTTATTAAACTTATAAAAATCAGGAATATTAAAAGCAAACATATATTTTAATTTAGCATTATCTAAATTAAGATTAAAATTAGGGTAATTTTTAAGTTGGTTCATATATTCAATAGGCATAACAAAAGCAATAGGTTCTTTCTGAAAATCATAACTAGCAAATAAGGCACCTACTAATTTATTATCCTTAAAAACAGGACTTCCACTCATTCCAGCTGCTACATCCACATTAACATTTTTTAATTTTATTATATAAACCTTAAAATCTACTGTATCCTGGATTTTTATAGGATATGGCTTTATAAATTCTACTTCTATCTCTTGAGTTCCATTACCAATATCAGTTAGCAAATAATCCTTAGATAAAACTACCTTAATTATAATAAATACAAAATAAATAAATATAAAAAGCAATTTATTAAAATTAACTTTAAAACTCATTTACTTATTAGCTCCTTTCTTGAATTTATAATTTTCAAAAGTTTCTTCAAAAGTTTTTTTGGCAATATCTTTTAAAATTTTAATCACTTGAATATAATCAGTTTTTTTAGTATTAAATAAATTAAAATCAAAAGTTAAGGGAGAAATAGAAATATATCCATTAAAAACAGCCTCAATATCAGTTACAAAAATTTCATTATCTTTATCATAATTTTCAAAATAATTATATATTTTATTAAAAACAGAGTCATCAAAATTAACTGGATGTAATTTCCAATAAATCCAAAAATATCTATTTTCTTTAGGATCTAATCTAGGTTCTAATTCAGCTTTATGACGATAAAAATCATGAATAGTAATTATAGGCAAACTATCTTTCTTTAGTTTATCAAATGCCGGAAAATTTATATTTAAAAAAAACTTATTAAATAAATCATCCTTCATTACCTGTTTATAATATTTTACGAATTTATAAATAAATAAACTAGCAAAAGAATAATCCGGATCATTATATTGAAATAAACTAACAGCAATAGATTTAATATTATTAACAAAAGCTTCTAAAGCAGCAGAAACAGTACCAGATATACTTAAATCATATCCTAAATTAGGCCCTCTATTTATCCCAGAAATAACTAAATCTACATCACTCATTAAATAATTACTAGCAATAATAACACAATCTGCAGGAGACCCTGTTGATTCATAAATCTCTAACTTACCATTAGAATAAATATTCTTAATTTTAACAGGAATTTTATAAGTAATAGAATGCCCACTAACACTACGTTCCCCATCAGGTGCTACTACTAAAACCTTTTTTACAAAATAATCTAAATCTTCACTAAAAACTTTATATAAAGAAATAATCCCATCAGCATTAACCCCATCATCATTCGTTAAAACCAAATTTATCTTACTCAAACTAACACCCCTTTCCTAATTCTCTTCTCTTAAAATCTCTTTAACCTTATTAGAAATCTCAAGATTTTTACTATTAATCAATTTTAATAATATATTAAACACAACTTTAAAATTATTTTTCTTAACTATATCAAGTATTTTTAAAATAACATTATCACTATAACTAAATAAACCTTCAACCAGCATTTCTAAATTACTATCACTTAAAACTAAATTAAACTCATTAATAAAATCAAGTATTATATCTCTTAATCTATCAGTTTGAGTTTCTTTAAAATCTCTAATAAGTTCAGATATAAAATCATTTAAAACATTTCTTTCTTCTTCCATACTCTCCTCATTTTTATTCCTTAAAAAATTCTTAAAATTCTCTTTATTATTTATAAAATTAACTAAAAAAAAATATTTTAAAATTGATTTTTCTTTCAAATTACTATAAATATAATAAATCAATTTAGATAAATTTACTTTAGTAAAATACTTTTCTTCATCAATTTTATCATTGACATAACTCCTTAAATTACTACTAAAATTAAGTAAATCCTGGATTATTTTCAACAAAAAAGCAATATCTAATAAAATAATATTTATTATCTGAATTTTATTTTCACTATCTAAATCATTCACAAACTGATTAATAAAATTTAATAATTTATAAATAAAATAATTACAAAATTCAAATACAAAAACACTATTTAATTTTTCCTTATTTTGATAAATATAATTTAATATTCCTAAAAACGAATCAAAAAAGTTAATAAAAAAGTGCTCCCATCTAGGATATTTACTATTATAATAATTTATCAATATCTCAAAAGCTTTATCAATATACTTTGAATTATTCCTATAATTTATAGACAAATACAAAACAACTTCAAGAACTTTAATATTAACAATAAATGAACTATCTTTATTAAGTAAATTCAACACTTCATCAATATAACCTATATACCCAAATTTTTTAATAAATTCCAAATACTCTTTTAAACATTCCACATCATTCTCTAATTTTAAATAATTCATAATATCAATTATTAAATCTTTGTAATCCATTAAATTTGCTATCTTAACTACGTATAATCTTATTAAGGGAATAGAAGTATAAATATTATTATAAACTAATTTAGAAATAGTAGAAAAATTAAATTTAAATTTATTAAATAACATTTCATCTTTTTTAACATACAGAATAACTTTATAAATAGATACTAAAGTTTCTAAAATAACACTTTGATTATTAGAAGATAAATCTTTATACCACAAATTAATAATATTTTTTAAATATAAACTGTCCTCAAGTTTATTAAAATCTATTTTCATTAAATAATATTTTTCAAGTAAATCCAGCTTTCTTAGGAGGGAAGGGGATTTGAACCCCTGAGGTGGAGTTAAAACCACCTAATGGTTTTCGAGACCACCGCCTTAGACCGCTCGGCCATCCCTCCTCCCTTTTTTATTTAACTTATCTTAAAAATACTTTACCACTCAAGAATCCCTAGATAGTACCTACATCCACTATTATATACAACAGATTTAAACCATCCCATAACACAATTAACACAAAAATTATATTTTAACTACTTTTTAAAAAATTGTTGTTCCCAATTATTTATAACACTTACAAAAAGATCTTCCATCCTTAATTCCTTCTTATCTACATAAACTAATTTATAATTATTATCAAAAAGATATTTATTAACATAATATAATTTATCTTCAATAGAATAATCTCCTTTAATAGAGAATCCAGAATCATTTAAAGTAATCTCAATTTCACCGAGTATATTTTTTAAATTAATTAATAAATCATCTTGAAGTTTAAAATCCTTAAATACATAATTAATAAATAATCCACTTCCTTGTTTAGCTAATTCTTGTAATTCTTTAGATAATAATATATTACCTTTATGGATAATAACTATATCATCACAAATAGCTTCAACTTCCTGCATAATATGAGTACTTAAAATAACACTCCTATTTGAAGATAAATCTTTTATAAGCTTTCTTATTTCAATAATCTGAAAGGGATCCAATCCTTGAGTAGGTTCATCTAAAATAATAACCTTAGGATTACCTAAAATAGCTTGAGCTAAACCTACCCTTTGCTTATACCCTTTAGATAATTCCCTTAAAAAATAATCCTTATAATCAAGTAATCCAACCATTTGCATAATTTTAAAAACTTCTTCATCAATATTATCAACACCTTTAACATCGGCAACAAATTTCAAAAACTCATTAACTTTTAAATCTTCATAAAGAGGAAAATTCTCAGGTAAGTAACCAACAATTTTTCTAACAGCTGATGGATTTTCTAAAACATCAATTCCATCAACTAAAACTTTTCCAGTATCAGGTTTTAAATAAGTTGTAATAATTTTCATAGTAGTAGTTTTTCCAGCACCATTTAATCCTAAAAAACCAGTTACCCTATTTTTTCTAAAATCCACAGTTATATTATTTAAAACTTTAGATAATCCACCATAATAACTTTTATTGACATCCTTTAAACTTACTATAATATCTTCTTTATTACTTTGTAATACTTCAGATTCATTAACATCACTTACTTGCATAAAATTTCACCTTCTTATTTTTTAATTCATTAATTAACTTTTTTAATCAATTTATTAAATATTTTTTATACCTTAATTTTAGCGTTTTCAATAACGTCTTCAATAGTACCAGTTAAATAAAAAGCAGGTTCAGGAATATGATCTACTTCACCTTTAATTATAGCTTGTACACCTTTGATTGTATCTTTAATTTTAACATATTTTCCAGGTCTTCCAGTAAAATACTGAGCAACAAAGAAAGGCTGAGAAAAGAATTTTTGTAACTTTCTAGCTCTAGCCACTAAAAGTTTTTCTTCCTCAGATAATTCCTCTAATCCTAATATGGCAATTATATCTTGTAATTCTTTATATCTTTGTAAAGTTTCTAAAGCTAATCTTGCAGTATTATAATGCTCATCATCTATAACTCCCTTTTCTAATAATCTAGAAGAACAAGCTAAAGGATCAACTGCAGGATACAAGCCCTGTTCAGCAATCTGACGAGATAATATAACTGTAGCATCTAAATGAGAGAAAACAGTAGCAACCCCAGGATCAGTAATATCATCAGCAGGTACATATATAGCTTGAACCGCAGTAATAGATCCAAATTTAGTAGTAACAATCCTTTCTTGTAGCATCCCCATTTCAGTAGCTAAAGTAGGCTGATAACCTACAGCAGATGGCATCCTACCAAGTAAAGCAGAGACTTCACTACCAGCTAAAGCATACCTAAATATATTATCCATAAATATCAATACATCTCGTTTTTCAACATCTCTAAAATATTCAGCCATAGTAATAGCAGTAAACCCAACTCTAAACCTAACCCCAGGAGGTTCATCCATCTGTCCAAATACCATAACAGTACTATTCAAAACCCCACTTCTTTGCATCTCTAAATATAAATCATTTCCTTCCCTAGTTCTTTCTCCAATACCAGCAAAAACAGCTACTCCCCTATGCTCCTTAGCTATATTATGAATAAACTCTTGAATTAAAACAGTTTTACCAACCCCCGCTCCACCGAACATCCCAATTTTACCACCCCTCGAAAATGGGGCTATTAAATCTATAACTTTAATCCCTGTTTCCTGAAATCTCCTAACAGGATCTATCTCCTCTAAATTAGGGGCAGGTCTTAAAATAGGCCAATAATCATCAGCTTCTACCTTACCCTTACCATCTATAGGAAATCCTAAAACATTAAAAACCCTACCCAAGATTTTAGGTGAAACTGGTACACTAATAGGCGCACCAGTATCTACTACTATCATACCTCTTTCTAATCCATCAGTAGGACCTAAAGCTAAACATCTAACAGTATTGTCTCCAATATTACTTTCTACTTCTAAAAATAGTTCATCAAATCTTTCCTCTGGTCTTTCAGAAACCCTAGCACCCTTAAATTTTTCTTTCCTTTTAATAATTAAAGCATTATAAAGCTTTGGCTCCTTTTTAGGAGGAAACCTTACATCTACAACTCCTCCCCTTACCTGTACTATCTCACCTTTATTAACACCCGGCATATTTATTAGCTCATCAAAAGTATATCTTGACATAACTTATTACCTCCTTTTAATTGAATACTTCCTATCTAAATTGCTTAAATAATTTTCAAAAAATTCATTAAGATAATTAGAAGATATATTCTCAAAAGGTTTTAAAACTACTCTAAATGTATAAGAATTCAAGTCTTTATAACTATCTAATAAATAAAAATCAATTATTTTAAATTTTATATTATCTGAATTAAACTGATTTTCAAGATCTAATAGCTCTATTTTTAAATTAAATAATATATTATCTAAAAAGAAATTATCTTTAATAATAACAGAGAAATCACGATAAATTAAAGGTAACTCAACTAATTGAAAATTTTGTATATTATTTATTAAACTTTTACTTTCAAAATTAAAATTAGAATAATTTTGAATAATTTTTTCTAATTCAGATAAATTAATAGTAAAAGCAATAGTAAAAGGTGGTAATTCTCCATCTTTTATATATTCATTAACTAAATAATTAACTACTCCAATAAAACCTATTTTATTATTAAAAACATAAATATCATAAGATTTTTCTAAGAAATTATAACTAGATTTTTTAAACTCAATTAAATCTTTATAAATATTATATGAATTTAAAACAGAATAAATAATATTTTTAAGAATTTGAAAATTGAAAATCAAATAATTTTTTAAATCTTTAAATAAGAAATTAATATTATTATTAATAATGACAGCAGCTAATTCTTTCTTTTCGTAATCTAAATAACTATGTCCTATTTCAAATATCTTAAGATTCTTATAACCTTGTTTATAATTATAATCAGCTATCAATAAAGTAGAAGCTAATACATAATTTCTATAAGCATTATATTCCCCAGACATAGGATTTAATAAACTTAAATATTTACTATCAAATAATTTTAAATATTCACTATTTAATAAACTATATCCAATAACGTAAATAAAATTATTATTAATAAAAGCATTTTTAAAATCTTGTTCTAATTTTAAAGAAAACTGTTTACCAACATTAAAATAATTAATATTAATTTCTTTATTTAAAGCTTTATTTTTAAAGAACTCATAACCCTGAAATCTTGCAATTTCTTCAGCTAAATCCCACCAATGATTTATATCTTTCCTGTAAGTCTTTACAATAATATTACTATCATCTAAAATATCTAATTCAAATTCTAATTTATTAAATATTTCTTTAACTTTATCCACTTGTAATTCTTGAAATCCTAAATATTTTCTTACTTTATTTATATCAAAATTAACCAACTTAGGACTTAAAGCTTTATTCAAATCTCCTAAATCTTGATGAACTTTTGATAAAACAAATTTTATATTAGATTGAGGAATAAATTTTTTAATAAAAAATAAAGCTCTTTTATAAACTAAAATAGAATAATAAATAGGTAAATCTCTTTCAAATCTTTTTGAAGAATTAGTAAATATACCCAATTTTTTAGAAGTTCTTCTAATAGAAATAGGATCAAAATTAGCAGATTCTAATAAAATAATATTAGTATTATCAAATATAGAATAATTTCTAGAGCCAATGATTCCACCTAATGCCAAAACTTTATTATCAACATCAGAGATTATAACATCTTCGTTAGATAATATATAATCCTTATCATCTAAAGCATTTAAAACTTCATCATTATTAGCATTCCTAACTATAATTTTTTGCTTTACAAAATTAAAATCAAATGCGTGTAAAGGATTCGCTAATTCATACATAACAAAATTAGTTATATCAACTACATTATTAATAGGCTTAAGATTAACATTATTTAATAAAATCTGAAACTCAACAGGAGAAGGTAAAATTTTAATATTTTCAACAATAGCTCCAGTATATACTCTACATTTATCAGTTAATAACTCTATATCAAATTGATACTCATTATCTAATTTAAAATCCTCAAAAAAAGATAATTCCTTTAAATTTATATTTAATTTAATAGATAGCTCTTTTAGAATATGATAAAATCCTAAATAATCTGGTCTATTAGCAAAGGTTTTAATTTCTATTATATAATCTTCATTAGGTATAAGTTCAGTTAAATATTTCCCAATATTATCGATAAAATTTTTATCAAAATTGAATTTAGCAACTTTATCACCAATAGCTTTAACATTATCCCAACCTAGTTCTTTAGTAGCTAACATCATTCCATAACTTTCTAATCCTTTCATTTTTCTTACATCAATAACTATTTTATTGTTATCAATATTTAATACAGCACCTTTAAGAGCTACTAAAACTATATCATTTATTTGAATTGTTTCATCAGCAGTTAATATTTGTAAAACTTCATCCTTAAAATCTACTTTACATACATATAGTTTATCAGCATTAGGATGCTTTTCTTTAAAAACAACTTTACCTACCCTTATTTTACTATAATCTCTATAAATTCTATAATAATTTTCAACTTCAATTCCAATATTAATTAATGAATTAACTATATCATCTATTAAAAAACTATGATTAAAATACTTATTTATTAAATTTAAACTTAAAAACATATTAACTAATTAATTTAATAGTGTTATAAACATTATTTTCCATAACATATTCCTGAACCTTAATAATTGTGTCTATATTAATTTCTTGCAAAACATTAGTACCTAAATTTAAGTCAAATTCAGTATAAGATTTTAAATTAATAATAAAATTACCTTCAAAAGTTTCAGATTTTCCACTAACAATCTCCATATTAATAGGTAAATTTATATTAACTTCATTACTTTTAGCTTCAATAATAGCAATATTGTCTTTAATATTTTTAAGTGTATAAACCATATTTACACTAGCTTCCTGATTAACAGTAGGTAAAGAAAACTTAATAGGATTAACCCAAGAATCACCAATATTTATATCATAATCAGGAAAAACAAGAGTACTAACTTCATTACTTCCTGCACTTTCCAATATCTCCCCCCGAGAACTAACTAACATATATACAATTTGATTAGAAACAGGAACAATCGTAGTTTTTATATCATCAGTAATTTCCTGAGACAACTCATTTTCATTTACTTCCTTATTAAAAACTTTTATTTTAATATGATATCCTTCATCGTCATATGCAATAGGTTTAAGATAAATATTACTAAAAGAAATAAATTTACCAGCATCGAGTAATTCCATAACCTTAGATACTTGCCTTATAACCACAGATTTAGCTTCATATTGCAAAATTTTTCCTATTTTATAATTAAAAGCTAATTTCACTCTTTATATACCTCCTTTATTAAAATACCATACTTATTATTTTATTATTAAACATCAATAAAAATAAACCTTTAAAAAATAAATTATCTATTAAACATTATACTTTTAAAGCTTTTTAAAAATTTTATAGCTAAAAATTTTATAATCCTAATGCATGATAACTATATTTTTCTAATCTTCTTTACTTTCTTAGATATCTTAATAATTATTTTTTTAATTTCCTAAATTATACTAAATTTCAAAATTATTATATTTTATTTTTTATTTACTTTGTAATTTCTGAATCAGAGATAGGTATTTTAGTGTTAATATTGTTTTATAAAAAATTGTCTTAAAAAAATAAATAAACCAACAGCTAACATAAACAAGGCAACAAATTGCCCCATATTAAAATAAAACAAAACAGGAGTACCTTCTCTATAAAATTCTACAAAAAATCTAATTAATCCATAAAAAATAAAAAATAAGGCAGTAATCTTACCAGAATTTTTTCCTAGAATCCCTTTTTTATTTAATCTATCAAAATAAAAATAAACCACAAAAAAAGCAATTAAACTTAAAATTGATTCCATAAGCTGAGTAGGATACCTAACAGCACCATGTAAATATATTCCATATTCACAATTACAAACCTTACCATAACAACACCCAGCTAATAAACACCCAATCCTACCTATAAAAATACTAAATAAAGAAATTAAAGAAAAATTATCTAATAAATTCCAAAAACTTATTTTATAATATCTTGAAATAAAAAACAAAGAAATAACAGAAAAAATAATAGCTCCTTGAATAGCTAAACCTGAATAAATAAAATCTATAGGCAAATTAATCAAAAAATGCCAAAAATTATTATCATAATAATCATTAAAATGACTAATAATATACCCCATTTTTCCTCCAATTATCAAAAATATTATATTTATAATAAAAATCGTAAAAGCTAATTCAGAATCTATTTTAAAATATCTTGAAAATTTAATAAATAAATATAAAGAAACTAACAAATCTAACGCTAAAATTACACCATAAGAATAAACATTAAAATTCCCTATTTTAAATAATATAGGATACATTTTAAATATAAAACTTGAATCCTAAATTTTTTATAAATTATTTACAAATCTTGAGCCAAATATTTATCATCTTTTTGTTGTTTAAAACTTTTTATAACTTTATAATCTTTAATTAACTCTTCATTAACAATATAAGTTAATTGAGATTCTTCAGGCTCTACTCTTTTAATCGTATCCATCAATATACCCTTATCTTTTAATTTTTCAATTATTTTATCTAAATCTTTACACCAATTTTTAGAAATTTCTAAATCTTTTTGCTTTTCATAATCAGTTAAATTCTCAATTTCTTTTTGATCTTTAAATACTCTAACTAATCTAAGAAATAATTTAGAATCTTCTAATTTAGCTTGCACTTTATAGTTTTGACCATAAATAGTATCTATGTAAATAACTTGCCCTTGATAAAACTTCTCAATTAAATCCTGATCTATAACTTCATAACCTATATCTTTTAAGATTTCATTAAATTGGCTTTTAATGGTATCTTTAATATATTCCAACTCTATATTTTTTTCAACTAAAGAAATAGTATCTAAAAACTCCTGCTCAATTTTTAAAGCATCATCCTTTAAAATATATTTACTATTTAAAACATCATTTAATTTAATTCTTAATCTATTAAAAATAGCTTCGTAATAAGGATAGTATTTACTAAAATCGGGATTAGTTTTATAAGTATTTTCTAAACTATTTAAAATATCAATAAACCCCTTTATTTTCTCTTTATACCCCTTAGTATAAATTACATTATTTAATAAATTATAATA
Organism: bacterium; assembly: GCA_049969455.1. GTDB lineage: Bacteria > DRYD01 > DRYD01 > DRYD01 > DRYD01 > CAKZQG01. Next base: position 20,475 of record JBMFOW010000008.1, read on the forward strand.
CTCTAAAGCTACCTGATTCTTAATTAACTCTAAATTGTTAATATCTTTTATTTGATTTAAATTATCTATTTTAGTTTGTATATTATAATCTTTATCTATTTGCTTAATATTTTGAATAAATTCCTCAATTCTTTGAACTAACTGTTCTTTTTGTAGCTGCTGTTTATGATTACTTATTTCTTTATTTATAATTTCTATTTTAGATAACTGCTGCTTTAAAGATAATTCCTTTTGTTTTACATTTATCTCTATCTCCAATTTCTCTATTTTATCTAATATATCTTTTAGTTGCTCTAAATTATAAGAGTTTAAATCTGTTTTTATAATATCTTTAAAATCTTTATTATTTTTAAAATTATTTATTTTTTTTTGTATTTTATTTAAAATATCATTATATTGCTGCAAATAAATCTCATTATTAGACTTTAAATCATTAAAAATATTAACTATATTTTTAACAGAATTTTGTAAACTTTGAGCTTGATCTAACTGATCTAAATTATATAAAATCTTAGAATTATAAAGATTATCTATTTCATTTAATAATCTATTTTTTTGATTCTCTAATTCTTTAACTACATTCATATTACTAACAATATCTCTTAATTGTAATAATTGATTTTTTATAATATTTCTTACATTTTGAATATATTCATTAATATTAGTATTATATTTAGAAAATAATTCATCAACTATATTTTTTTCATTCTTATTAGTAGCAATATTATAAAAAGTAGTGGAAGCACCAGCAAAAGCAGTAATTAAACCTGCACTAGAAGCTAATATCCCACCTAATAAAAACAAAGCACCTATTGATACTATACTCATAATTTTTTTAATTAAATTTTTTTTAATTAAATTAATAAATATACAAATATTTCTCTAGTTCCCATTCAGTAACATAAGTAGAATACTCTTTCCATTCATGTTCCTTAGCTTGTATAAAATTATAATAAATATGCTCTCCTAAGGTTTCCTTAACTAAAGCATCAGTTTTCATATATTCTAATGCCTCATATAAATTAGCAGGTAAGTTATCTATCCCATATTTTTGCTTAGTTTCTTCATCTAATTCATAAACATTACCTTCAAAAGGCTTAGGAGGATTAATTTTATTAACAACTCCATCTAAACCACTATTAATAATAACAGCAAAAGCTAAATAAGGATTACAAGAAGGATCAGGACTCCTTAATTCTATTCTAGTAGAGTTTCCTCTTTTGGCAGGTATTCTAATTAAAGGACTTCTATTATGCTCACCCCAGGATATATAAACCGGAGCCTCATAACCAGGTACTAATCTTTTATACGAATTAACCAAAGGATTAGTTACAGCACTAAAAGATTTTACATGCTTAAATATCCCACCTACATAATTTAATAAAACCTCACTTAATCCATTAGAAGCATCTTTATCATAAAAAGCATTTACTTCACCCCTAAATAATGATTGATGCATATGCATACCTGATCCATTTATCTCTTTAACTGGCTTAGGCATAAAAGTAGCATGTAAATTGTGCTTTAATGCAATAGTCTTTACTATTATTTTAAATAACAATAATCTATCAGCAGTTTTTAATGCCTCAGAATATTTAAAATCTATTTCATGTTGAGAAGGAGCACCCTCATGATGTAAAGCCTCAACTTCAAATCCGAATTCTTCTAATTTATTTAAAATATCCCGCTTTACTTCTTCTGCAGCATCCAAAGAAAGCATATCAAAATATCCACCTTTATCAGTATAACTTATATAAGGCTTATATAAATACTCATTATCATAAGTTTGGATAGGAAATAAAAAGAACTCAGCCTCAACCCCTACCATCGGAATATATCCCATTTTATTACATTTCTCCATAACTAACTGTAATCGATATCTTGGATCACCTTCAAATCTATTACCATTAGGATAATAAACATCACATATAACAAACGCTTCATTATATCCCTTCAAATCAGCTATAATAAAAGTAGATAAATCAGGTACTAATTTCATATCAGATTCCTCTATTCTCACAAAACCCTTAATAGAAGAACCATCAAATAAAATCTCCCCATCTAACATCTTCTTAACCTGACTAACAGGAATCTGAACACTCTTAGGAATTCCCAAAATATCTGTAAACATCATCCTTATACTCTTTACTTTCTTCTCATTTAAAATAGATATAACTTCTTGAGTTTGTAACATCTTATAACACCTCTTTTTTGTTTTTGCTTATCTTATTTTTTTAAATAACTTAACTTACAATTCAAGTGGTTTCACCCCTTAAGAATCCCCTTAAAAACTTAACGTTTCTACACG
>JBMFOW010000009.1:0-22387 GCA_049969455.1 bacterium
CAGGGTCAGACAGCGTTTATCTGTTAAATGTCTTGGAGATATGGAATACAAGCGGCTGGGATAAATCTCATGGAGTAGTATATGTACTCATAAATTTACCTCCTAAGTAATTTTTTTAATAACTATATAATAATTATTTTTTAATTTAACAAAGATACAACTTTTTGAGCTCCTTCTTCTGCTGTATCTACAAAAAATACATTAGAATTTAACTCCTTTAGTTGATTCAAAATTTGTTTTCCCTCTTCCTTATTTGTACCTTCCAATCTTATAACTAAAGGAATATTATATTTTTTTTCTTCAAAAGCTTGAGTAATACCTTTAGCTACTTCATCACATCTAGTAATTCCACCAAAAATATTTATAAATAAAGCTTTAACTTTTGGATTTTTTAAAACTAAATGAATACTTTCTTTAACTTTATCAGCTTTAGCTCCACCACCTACATCCAAGAAATTAGCAGCTTTTCCATTATATAAACTAACTAAATCCATAGTAGTCATAACTAATCCTGCACCATTACCTATTATCCCTATATTACCATCCAATTCAACATAAGCTAAATTCTTCATTTTAGCTTCTTTTTCTATTTCTGAAATTTCTTCATCTTCCTCTTCATATTCATCAACTATTTCTGAATTATCATCTATTATTATCTTAGAATCTAAAGCCAAAACTTTTAAATCTTTAGTTAAAACTAAAGGATTTATTTCAGCTAAAACACAATCATTTTCTTTAAATAAACTAAACAATTTTAATGCTATAGCTTCTATTTGCTTTACAACATCTAATTTTTCATTATAAACTTTTAAAATTACATCTCTTATCTGAAAATCAAATAATTCATAATCAAAGAATAATTTAGAAATTTTATCAGGATCTTTTTCAGCAACTTCCTCTATGTCAACTCCACCTAAAGGAGAAAAAATAAAAACTACTTGGTTCTTAGATCTATCTATTATAAAACTTAAATAAAATTCTTTTTCAATCTCAATATACTCATCTATCAAAATTTTATTAACTTTGACTCCTTTTATAGTTAAATTAAATAATTGCTTAAGATATTTCATAAATTCATCTTTATTATGAGCTACTTTAATACCACCTGATTTACCTCTACCACCAACTTTAACTTGTGCTTTTAAAACCACAGGAAAATTTAAATTCAATTCATTTAAATATATATAATCATTTTCTAAAGATTTATCAATTAATAAACCTTTAGTAGTAGGAATACTATATTTTTCAAAAAGTTTTTTACCTTGATATTCATATAAATTCATAAAAGAACCCCCTACTCTATATCATAATTTATAAATTAAAATTTTTAATTATTTCCTATATTTAAAATTATTTAATAGCAATTGCTTCTATTTCTACTTTAGCATTCTTAGGTAATGCTTTAACTATTATTGTAGTTCTAGTAGGCTTATGTTCATTAAAATAATTAGTAAATTCTTGATTGATTATATTAAAATAATTTTCATCAGTTATATATATTGTCGTTTTAACAATATCTTTTTTTTCAAAATTATATTCTTTAAGAATTTGTTCTAAATTATTTAAGGCTTGTTTAAATTGTTCTAATACATCATCTGAAATTAATTCATTATTTTTATTAACCCCAAGTTGCCCAGATATAAAAAGAATATTATTTTTTAAAATCGCTGGACTATATGGTAAGCTCATATTTTATATATTAAATATACTTTAAACTTTACCTGCTTTAAAAAATATTTAAACCTAAATTTTTATAATAAAACTTTTATAATAATTTATTCCAAATATATCTTTACAATAGAATCCTTAGTAACAATATCAACAATATTAGGATTACCTTTAAAAAATATAGCAAAAGGAAAAAAAATCAAAGGAATAGATATATTCACTTTAGTATTGTCTTCTTTATCTTCTACGAATATTCTCAAAAATCTAAATCTTTTTTTCATATTTTTATCATCATTATAATTTATTTCATATATTTCATTAGAAACTAAATTATCATCTTTATTAAGTAAATTATTATCTTTAATAGATAAGCTATTATTTTTAACTAAAATAGATTTCTCTATAAATTTTTTAATACTAAACATTAAATTATCCACCTCCAATTAATTATTTTATTTATATTTTTATACATTTAAGGATTTATCATTTTTATTATCTAATTCATTATCCCATCTATCAATTACATTAGTTATACAATGTATAGTTCCATTTAATCTTATATTATCTTTCCAATTTATAAATATTACTTTAAATCCCTCTTCTTCTAAAGTCTTTTTAACTTTTTCCTCTAATTGAGTTATACCATAAGAAGGTAAATAAATTTTATCACCATCTAATAATATATTATTATAAGTTAAACAATCTCTTTCATTTACATATAAAGGAATAAAAGGCATTTTTTTGATTTTAAATCCTTCTTGCTTTAATTTTAATTCTAAGTTTTTCAATTCAGCTATATACTGTTTTTTATAATCTTCTAGGTTCTTTATAATTTCTTTCTTAGAATAAGATTCATAAATTTTATCATTATCAGTAAATAACTTATTAATAAGCTGAATTGTCAAATCAGGGTAAGGTAAAGCCGCTACCTTCTCATTATCATTATCCTTTAAAATACTTAAAAACATATCTATATGAAAAGCTGGCTGCTTTTCTTTACCTACTATTATTAACTTTTGATTAGGAAATCTCTGCATTAACATCTTCACTATTTCATTAGGGTTTTAATTGTAATACTCTTTAGCTTGTTTTAAAGCATACATCCCAACAAATAAATGCTTCTTAGTAGCAATAGTATTTCCTCCAGCCATAGGAAAATTCTTTAATTCCCCATATTTTGTACCTAAATTATCAGATAAAGTTTTAGCTACTTGTTTATCAGGTCTAAGTTCATATACAGGATTCCTATTAGGTTTAGCAGTAGTTATTTCCTCTTTATTTCCTTGATAATTAACAAAAACTTGTAAAAAATCCCTGGCCCATATAGTTGGACCATAATTAACCTGTATAGGATTTAATTTATATTCTAATTTATTTAGCTCATCCTCAGATATTAATTTACTATCTATTATATACTTCTTTATTTGATCTTTAGAAAAAGGCGAAATAATTGTTATCTTAGAATTAGGATTTAAATTCCTTAAAAAAGTTATTAAAGCACCTATGTATTCATTAGCACTTAAAGAATAAGAATCAGCTGTCATTACTAAATTTTTAATCTCTCCACTATCCTCAGGTAATACATAACTACCTTCTAACTTCTTTAAATAATCTTCATTTATTAAGAATTGCTTTGTATTAATTCTTGATAAATCCATAAAACCACTTTCCTATTTAATTATTCCTTAATTTAAAAATAATAAAAATCAAACATTTTTATTATTAAAAAGTTAAAAAAATGTTAAAAAAAATATTAAAAATTAACTCAAAAATTATTGAAATTTCTAAATAATTCTAGGTGATTGCTTAAAATAATCTCGCTTGATATAATAATTATAAATGAAAATACATGAACTAACCCAACTACTAAAAGACAAACAAAATACATAAGAATTCATTAAAAAAATAAGGTATCCTTAAATTATTTAACAAATGTATTTCACTGTTTCTTAAATAATGTTAAACCAACTCAGAACTCGTTTATCTGCTATAAATCTGAAAAATAATAGGAGGCTCAGCTTTACTTAAAGGATTTCGAGCTTAGGTATAATAATTTGAGATGATTTTAAAAATTATTAAGCTATAATAAAATTAAACTATTACTTAATTCTAAGATAAGTTATTTTTAATATTATTTAGTAATTTCTCAAAATAATTTACATAATTTCTTATTCTTGTATACACTTCCATTGCCAAGTTTTCATAATAGGTATGAGTAGTTAAATTTCTATCTTGAATAATATCTATCCAAACATCTTCATTTTCAATAAGTCCATATAAAAATGCTTGTTTAAAACAATCTCTTGGAGATCTACATATTATTCCCTTTTCTTTAAAAAATTCTTGTAAAGATTTCCAATTCAACTATTTTCATTTAATATTATCCCTTCTTTTAAAATAGATTCTTTTAATTCACTAGAAGCATTATTTATATCTACTATATCTATTGATCTTAAAGTTTTCAACTCCTCTATTTCATCCCTAATTTTGTTAATTACTTTATAATCTATTTTTTCAAAATTGTCTATAGCTAAGTCTATATCGGAATAATTTAAAGCCTTACCTTTAGAAAATGATCCAAATAATATTACTTTAGAATTAGGCAAGTATTTTTTTATTATTTTATAGCATTGTTTTATAATCTCTTTTACTTCCATTTACTCTAATTTAAACTATTTAAAAATAATTTATAAAATTATTAAATAAAAAAGCTGGCGGGGAAGGATTCGAACCCTCGCGGTGGGATCCAAAGTCCCATGTCCTACCACTAGACGACCCGCCAGTACTATTGTTTCAATTCCTCATAGGTAAGCTAAAACTTATTTAAACTAACTAATTTAACTAAAAAATATTTCCTTTTATTGCAATCTTTAACGTCAACTTTAAATTTTTATCCATATTTTTATTTAAAAATTTTTAATACTATCTTATTATCAATTTTTTATATTTAAAATATTATTTTAAGTAACTTAAACTTTAGGGAATTTAGCACCTTTTATTTCCCTACTACTACCTCATACTTTTTTACAACTACTCCCTACACCCCATTTATTTTTTTATATTCTCATTTTACTTACACCATTCACAACATTCACTTTTAAAGCAGCTATATTTACATTTTTTACAGTAACAACATTTACTTTCACTATTTATTTAACGCCCCTATTTATATATATATAGCGCGCCTGGCTGGATTCGAACCTGCGACCCTGGGATTAGAAATCCCATGCTCTAATCCTACTGAGCTACAGGCGCATACCCTCCTATTATATTTTATTCTATCTTAAAAACTTTTATCCTTTTTTATTATACAATTAACTTATCCAATTACTTAAAAAATATTATATTATTAGAAAGTTACTTTCTTTAATTTAAACATATAAAAATCACCATTCAATAAAATCAGTAATAATATTAGAGTTAGTGTATATACAAATTTTAGAGGCAATATCTAGGGAATTTTTAACTATTTCTAAAGCATTTAAATTAGTAAAATTAATTAAAGCTTTAGCAGCTGCATAAGCATACGGGCCTCCAGAACCTACTACTGCTATATTATCATCAGGTTCTAAAATATCACCATTACCAGATATTATAAGTAAATTATCTTTATTACCTACAATAATCATAGCTTCTAATCTTCTTAAAACCTTATCAGTTCTCCATTCTCTTGCTAATTCCACAGATGCTTTTAATAAATTCCCATTATATTCTTCCAATTTTTTTTCTAATCTTTCATAAAGTGCTAATCCATCAGCAGCACTTCCTGCAAATCCTGATAATATACTATCTCTATACATTCTCCTTATTTTTTTAGCAGTATTTTTTATGACATAATTCCCAAAAGTAACTTGCCCATCCCCACCTATAGCTAACATATTATCTTTTTTAACTGCAATTATTGTAGTTGATTTAATATTATTTTCTATCATTAATTTTCACTCCCTTCTTTTTTTATTTTTTATTAAAAATTATTAAGATTTTATAAATTCATATAACTTTTTAGCAGCTACTTTATAATCTAATTCATTAATTAAATATTCATAACCTTTATTAATTTTATTCTCTAAAACTTGGGTATCAAGATTTACTATTTCTTTTATTTTATTAGCTATAATTTGAGGATCTCTATCTTCTATAACAAAACCAACTTCATTTATAATATCTAATAAATTATAACCAATTATTATAATAGGTTTCTTTTGTTCTAAATAATCTATTAATTTGTTAGAAGAGAAATCTATTTTAACGTCAAAAGAACATGGAATAACTAAAAAGTCAGCTTTTTTAAGATAATAATTTCTTATTAATTCTTTCCTTTTAAATCCTAAATAAAAAACATTATTAATATTATTTTCTCTAATGGTTTTAAGTATTTCATTTAAGTAATCTCCTCCTCCAAAAATAACAAAAGCAAATTCATTACTATCTAAATATTTAAAAGCTAAAACAATTTCTTTGATAGCATATGTAATAGTAATACCACCTGCAAAACAAAATAAATATCTATATTTTTTTCTTATTTCTTCAAAATCTTGATCAGTATAACTATTTATATTGTAATCTATTTTTCTATAAATTTGAAATAAATAAATAGATTTATTTAAGTATTTTTTAGCATTTTCCAAGCCTTTTTTTTGTAAAAATATCAGTTTATCTGAATTTTTATATAAAAACTGCTGGATAAAATATAAGATCTTAAAAAAAATAATAAATACAAATTTTTTAATAGGGTTTTTTATAGATTTAAGAATTGGATAAAGATATTGAGGCCATAAATCTCTTTCTTCAAATACAAATTTTATATCTTTTTTATAGATTTTTCTTAACCTTTTAGAAATTAGATATGCACTTAAAGCAGCAAATGGATGCACACTTGAACCTATTATTACATCAGGTACAAACTCTTCTTTTGATATTTTCAAACTATTTATATAAATATTAATAGCAAAAAATAGCATATTGAATAACCTAAAAATCCCATTACCTCTATAAGAAGGTATATTAAAAAATATAAAATCAACGTTATCAAAAGTTTTTTTTATATAACTAAAACTTAATTTTTTATCAATATTTACGATATACTTAAAAGAGAAGTGACTAAAATTAGAAGCAAAAACTAGTACTTTAGAATTATAGGTTTCAATTAATCCTTTAGCCAAATCAAAATGCCTAGTACCTGAATAAAATTCAGGAGGTACTGCATAGTGATTTATTATCCAAAAATTCATAAAAGATTAATTAGTAAATGGGAACTGATTATTATTAGCTGGTGCTATTTCAAGATCAAATCTAACATTTTGGAGCTTTTGATCACTAAAACTCTTCCTCATTAAAACTATACTAATACTTATAGAATTATTATTTATTATTTGAGCTTGAAAACTAAATAGGTTATTAGATAATAAAGAAACTTTAATAGGACTTGGATTATTTAGATTATTTAATTCATTTTTACTAAAACCGTTACCAAATAATCCACTTAAATTAGAATCTATACTAATCCAAGTAGCATCGTATCCAGTACTACTTGAAGGTTTATATTCTAAAAGATAAATTTCTCCTACTCCTCCTTGATTATTGTTTTGTTCGCTAGTAGAAACATAAGCTCTATAGATTAAAGGATCTGTAGTTGTATTACCCTTGTAATTAGGATTAGGAACTACTAACAATAACCCATCTCTTCTAACATTTTGGGTACCTACTAATATGTTCGATACAAGCATAGAATAACTGTATGGCTTATCTTTGGAAATATCGCTTTCCTTGATATCTTGTTGTAATAGAGTAAGGATTCTTTTACCTTCAGCTTGTAGAGTGTTATAAGCTATTCCTTTAGCCCAATATGTTTGTCCTAATTTAAAAAGCGCAAATAAAGTTATTGCAACAAAAGAAAAAATAGCAGTAGAAAATAATACCTCTATTAAAGTCATCCCTTTTCTATTAATTTTTCTTTTCTTCATTTCTCATTATCCCCCCCCTATTTAATTTAAAATTTAATATAAAATTCCGAAAAAATTAAAAATTTATTAAAGAATTAAAAATTCTTAGGTACTGTAACTACTTTTCTAAAATCTAAGTAATTTTTTCCATATCCTCTTATTAATCTATTTCTGCTTTGATTTTTGCTTTCCATCCAATAAACAGTAACATTAACAGCATATAAATCAGCATTAGGATTACCATAAATGGGATTAGTCCAGATATATACAGTAAAACTTTTACCCCCAACAAATTGTGCAGAGTACAAACCGTAAGAAACTCTTTTCTTTAAAGCAGTTGCAGTTGGGTTTAGTCTTGTTGTAATCCATTGGGAATCATTTTCAGAAGAAGCATAAGAAGCGATTTTATTTAGCCAAGATTGTCCAATAAATGTAGCAACACTTACATCATTTAGCTTAGTATTAGCAGTAAAAAACATAGAATACATACCTATTATAAAAATAACAATTAAGGCTATAATTGCAATCGATAAAGCTAATTCTAAAATGCTAAAACCTTTTATTTTATTTTTCTTATTCAAATAAAATCACCTCTTTAACAATATGGTTCTCTATATTTTATATTATAAAAATTTTTAAAAATTCCTTAACATTTTTTTAATTTTTTTAAAAAAAAATTAAAAAATTTTTTAATAATTAAAAAAAATAGATATTATTTAGTTTTAGATGCCAAAAAGTTTTCTATATTACTTTTAGCTTGAAAAGCTAAAATAGAACTCATTTCTTTTAAATAATCAATTGAATCAAAATAATTCATATTTAAAGTCCCCCAAAAATCTTGCTTTGCTAATTTAATAATATTTATATCTTTATTAGATATTTCTTCTGATAAATTATCTAGTTCTTCGTCTAAATTATCTACAATTCTAGTTAATAATTCAATAGAATCAGCATAATCAGCATCGATAATTTTTCCTGTTAAAAATAGTTCCCAAGCTTTCTTAGGAATAACATTTTTTAAAATTGGAGCACTAATTATCATACCCCACATACCTATATTTATCTCAGGAATCCCAAATTTAGCAGTTTTATCTGCTAAAGTTATATCACAACTAACAGCTAACCCACATCCCTCAGCTAAGGCATAACCTCTAACTCCACTTACACTTACCTTACTAAATCTACTAATAGTCTTTATAAGTAGTCTTTATAAGATTAACATATAAATCAAAGTACTTTCTTACATAATCTATTCCTTTATCAATTGAATTTTTTAATTCCTTAAGATCAGCTCCAGCACAAAAAGCTTTATCCCCATTACCTTTTAAAACTACAACATTTATACTATCATCCAATTCTGCTTCCTTAAAACTGTTTATTAACTCTAAAATAACTCACTGTTTAAAGCATTTCTAATTTCTACTCTATTTAAAATCAAATACAATACTTTTTCTTTTCTTTCTTTTAATAAAACTGAAATTACTAAACACTTCCTAAGTCTTTAGTAAAAAAATTAATCTTCTTTTGCTAAAACAAAAGAAACAAAAGAAATAAATTCTTCCTTTATTGTTTTATTATTTAGTTTTAAATATTTCATTAATTTTTGATACTCATTATTTGTAATAATAGGTGCAATAATAATACCATTAACAGATAATTTATCAAATAAGAATTTAGGGACTTTTTTAATAGCAGCAGAAAATAGAATTTTATCTATTCTCTCTTGATTATCTATAAATTCTTTACTTTTAAAAATATTTAAGTTATAAAACTCTATTTTATGAATTAAATTAATAGATGGATGGTTTTTTATAAAATTTTTAATATTATCAATAGCTGTTTGTAATATATCTTTATCTATTTCAAAGGTAATAACTTTAAAAGAAAAAAAAGCTAATAAAAGTGTTTGCCAACCTGAACCCGTTCCGATTTCTAAGACTATATCATTTTCATTTAATTCTAGGTGATCAATGGTATTAGCAATAACTAAAGGTTGAGAAGTTGTTTGTCCTTTAATAAAAGGTAGCGCTTCATTTTCATAAGCTAGATTTTTATATTCTTTTAAAACAAAATACTCCCTTTTTATTAGTTTTATAGCATTTAATACTTTTTCACTAACTCCTTCATTTCTTAGATCATTTATTAATTCTTCTAAAGTCTTCATTAAAAAATTACAAATTATTTTTAATTTAGATTGATTTAACTTAATTTAGATTTATATTGATTAACCATGTTAAGGAAATAGGAGTGAATTATAGAGTTAGCAGAGAGCTCAGGATGAAAAGTAGATACTAAGATATTATCTTCTTGGACTAATATTGGTAATTCTTCAAAGGAAGCTAATTCTTTAACTTTAGGACCTATTTTAGTTATTTCTGGTGCTCTTATAAAAACTGCTCTAATATAAGAATCAAATATATTAATAACAGCACTAAAACTATCTTTTTGTCTACCATAAGCATTTCTTTTAATTTCTATATCTATTAAATTTAAGGGGTTTTGAAAAGGAGTACCATCTATAATTCTTTTAGCTAATAATATAGCACCAGCACAGGTTCCAAAAATAGGAAATCCTTGTCTTGCTTTTTCAACTAATTTAGTCCTAAAATCTTCCTCCATAAGCATGCTCATAGTAGTACTTTCTCCACCAGGAATTATTAAACCATCTATTTCATCTAACTCATCTTCGTATTTAACTAATTTAGTATTAACTTTTAAAGCAGATAAAATATGTTGATGTTCTAAAAAATCTCCTTGAAAAGCTAATATACCAATAACTAATTGTTTATTAGTATTCATTTTTCTTTCCTCCATTTTTTTTTTATATATATTAGGTATCCTTATTTCACTCATTTTAAATTGTTATAAAAATTTTTTTTTAAACTTTCTTAATATATAATTAAATAAAAACTTAATTAAATCCTTTTTAAACATTTTTATATTTATTTATACTAAATTCTTATAAAGAAGTATAAGAAATAAAAGTTTTATATTTTATAGAATAGTCTTTATTTAGCTAAATCACAGTTATTTAATTTGTTTATTAAATCCTTTAATTAAATTTTGATAAACAGATTTAAAATTTTATAAGTAATAAAGGCTACTGTAGCTGAAGCTGGGATAGTAAAAAGCCAAGCAGTTAAAATAGTAAAAGCTAATGACCATTTAATAGCATTTAGTTTTTTAGCTACTCCAACCCCCATAATGGATGAAGTAATAACATAAGTAGTACTAATAGGCATTCCAAAATGAGAAGCTAACATAATCATAGTAGCAGCAGAAATTTCAGCGCTAAATCCATCTATAGGTCTTAATTTAGTTAATCTCATACCTATTGTTTTAATAATTCTCCAACCTCCAGCTAAGGTACCCAATGCAATAGCAATAGCTGCAGATAATTTAACCCATAAAGGAACTGTAAATTCCTGATATACATTAGCAGCAACTAAAGCCATTGAAATTATTCCCATAGTTTTTTGTGCATCATTAGATCCATGACTTAGAGCCATAAAAGAAGCTGAAAATAACTGTAAATACCTAAATAACCTATTAACTAAATAAGCTTTTATTTTTGATGCAATTAAATAAGAAATAAATAAAAAAATGATTCCTCCAATTATCCCTAAAACAGGAGCAAAAATAGAAGGAAAAAATACTTTATTAATTAAATTAAGATAATTAACTACTTTAAAATCATAATGAGAGATAGCACTACCTATTATAGCACCTATTAATGCATGACTAGAACTAGTAGGTAATCCGAAATACCAGGTTATTAAATTCCATATAATAGATCCTATTACAATTGCTAATATAGTAGTAATATCTAGTAATTTAGGATCAACTAATCCTTTACCAACAGTAGTAGCTACTTCAATAGAAATAAGAGCACCCATTAAGTTAAAAATAGCAGCTAAAATAACTGCAAACTTTGGAGTTAATACTCTTGTAGAAACTACAGTAGCTATAGCATTAGCTGCATCATGAAACCCATTTGTATAATCAAAAAATAAAGCTAAAACTATTGCTAATATTAACAAAACTAACACTATATCCATAACATTTTATATTTTCAATCTAAAAAAATTCCTACCTCCCTAATTTTTGTTAACAAATTTATTAATATTTTATTACTTGATTTTAATAGAATTAAGCTCAATATTAAAGTTTTTTTCTATTTTTTCATTTAATTTTATAATTTCTTCAAAAGATATATTATTTTCCTTTTCGTTAAATTCAAATAAATTCCCATATCCTAATAATAAAAAATAATAATTAATAAATTTAATTAAATTAATTAAAATTTTATTTTCATTTTCTTCTTTATTCAAAAAATTTAAAAATTTAACGAGTAAATTGAAAATTTTTTTTTCAGGTAAATCGAAATCTATTGTTTTATCTATTAACTCAATTAGATACATTGCTATTAATGATTTGCTATAACTATTCCTTATATTTAAAAAATAATCTTCAACTATATAATTCTCTAAATAAAATTTATTTTTATAGATTTTTATGTTAGCTTTTAAGAGATTTAATTTATCTAAGTTAATATTTTTTATATTAAATTTATAATAAGCTTCAATTTTACCTAATTTATCAGTAAATAACTTTAGCTTATTTCCGTTTAAAATTTTGGTTCTATTAATAACTATAGCTTTATAATTATACATTTATTGATAAAAATAATTGTAAAATTTAATAAAATTTCAAAATTTAAATTAATTTTTTATTAAAATATCAGATACTATGTTAAATATTCTTTTAGAAGCTAATCCATCACCATAGGGATTAGGTTTATTTTGTTTTATCAATTCTTGTTTTTTATTAAAATTATTTAATACAGTTTCAATAATTTTATTTTTATTATTAGAAGCTATAAATATAAATCCTTGATCTATACCTTCTGGTCTTTCGGTTACATTTCTTACAACAAATACAGGGGTCTTAAAAGTAGGCGCTTCCTCTTGAATACCTCCTGAATCCGTTATTATCAATTTAGCGTTTTTTATAAAAGCTAACATAGTTAAATAATCTACTGGATCTATTAAATAAACTAATTCTTTTAAATCACTTAATATTTCAAAAGCTATATTTTTTACATTTGGATTATAATGGACAGGAAATATAACTTTAGTTTTCGTTTTAATAGTTATCTCTCTAATAGATTGCATAATTTCTATCATAGGTTTCCCAAAAGATTCTCTTCTATGAACCTCAACTAATATAAATTCATTTTCTTTTATGTTATATTTTGACAAATCTATACTATTTATTTTATCTTGTATAGAAATTAATGCATCAACTACTGTGTTACCCGTTATAAATACGTTATCTTTTATACCTTCATTATATAAATTTTTAGCACTTAAATTAGTAGGAGCAAAATGATAATCTGCTATTTGCGAAATTAGTTTTCTATTAATTTCTTCTGGAAATGGTTGATATTTATCAAAAGATCTTAATCCTGCCTCTATATGACCTATTTTTATATTTTTATTAATATAAAATGCAGCTAAAGCTACTAAGAAAGCTGTACTCGTATCTCCTTGAATAAATAAAAATTCTATTTCATAGTTTTTTAAAAAATCCTTTATCTTAGATAAAACACTAATAGATATATCAAATAAATCTTGATTGGGTTTCATTATATCTAAATCTATATCAAATTCAATATTAAATACCTTATTAGATATTTCTAACAATTCTTTATGTTGGGAAGTAGATAAAACTAATGTTTTAAGATTATTTTGTTTAAATTCTTTAATAACAGGTGCCATTTTGATTAATTCTGGCCTAGTGCCCACAACAAATACAAAATACTTTTCATTTTGTTTCATTTTCCATACACTCCTTCTCCACTTAATACTACAAAAAATGTTTTATATAATATCCAAATATCAAGGAATAAACTATAATTTTTAATATAGATTAAGTCATAATATATTCTTTGTTCCCAATTAATTTTATTTCTTCCATTTATTTGAGCTAATCCAGTTATTCCAGGTTTAACTAAATATCTTTGTTTTTGAATATCATTTAATTCTTGATATTGAAATGGCAAGTTAGGCCTAGGACCTATGAAACTCATTTCACCCTTTATTATATTTATTAACTGTGGTAACTCATCTAAAGAGTATCTTCTTATTATTTTTCCTATTTTGGAAATCCTTGGATCTTGACTATAGGTATAAACATTACTTAAATCTACATTTTTTTTAAAACTTCTAAATTTATACATTTTAAAAATTTTGCCATTTAATCCTACTCTCTCTTGTATAAAAAATATAGGAAATCCATCTTCTAATAATATTAACAAGCTAATTATAAAAAAAATAGGTAATAATAAAATAATTAAAATAAAGGCAAAACCCCTATCTAATAAATATTTTATAAACAACTGGAATTTCTGGATATTACTTAATTTTATGTATCCAATGCTATCCATCTCTATTTTATTTTTTAAGTAATTTTAAAATAATCCTTTGTATTTTAGATTAAAAAATAAAAAAGATATTAAGGTTTTTTTTTAAAAGAAAGGTTAAATATAAAATTAGCTTATTTCATTAAACAATTTTTAAAGAATTATTCTTACCTAAAAGCTCAATTCATAAATTTTTAACCTCAATAACGATAATATGCTCTTTTGAAAATTTAGATATTTTATTAATATCTTTAGATTTATTTTTTAATATTTTTTTTAAATTAAAGACTAATAGTTTGTTAATAAATCTTTTAATATAAATTCTTTTATTTGCTTTTCCAATTTTTTTATTAATAGAAATAAAATAATAAAAAAATATCTTATCTTTATTTTTTAATAAATCATATTTAAATAGCTTTGATTCAAATAATCCAGGAGTTTCAAAAATTTTGAAATTAAATACTGCATAGTTTTGGATTTTTTGAAGATATATTTTCTTCTTTATTTTAAATATTAAGTTAGACTTTAAACTTTGAAAAAAAAATCAATTTGTTTAGATGATAATGTTTTTAAATATAAGTTATTATAAATTTTAAACCTCATTTTTTATTTCAGTAATTAAATTTTAATTATATTAGATTTAAGTAGAATAAGTAAATATAATAGAATAATAAAAAACCAAGTCCAAGGCTCGGTTTTAATAATAGGCAAAGTTCTAAATCTTCCGTATTCATTTTCTAAAGGTTTAAAATTAATTAACCACTTAGGAACTTGTTTTTTATATTCTATATATTTTTCTTTAAATTTAGATTCAAGGAACTCTTCTTCAGCAGGAATAACAAAATAGTTATAATAAAGTACGTAATATAAAATAGTAAAGATAGCGCTTAAAAAAGAGAAAAGAGTACCATATTCACCAGTAGCCAAAATAGCAAAACCCATAGCTATAGCAGCATTAGCAATATAAACCGGATTCCTAGAGTATCTGTAAGGACCAGTAGTTATAAGATTAGCAATAAGAGGTTCTTCACCCCTACTTTTAACCCCTAAATATCCTAAACATATAACCCTTAAAATAGCTCCTAAAATAATAAATATAGTACCAACAATAATAGATAAAGTATTAGCTTTTGCTAATATTAAAAAAATAATAACAAGAGGAATAGGAAATAATGCTCTATACCTAAATCCAATAAATGCTACTGTATTTTTAAACTTATTATCTAAACTAGATTTAAAATTATTTATATTTTGATCAATATTAGAAATTTCAGAATTAGTGTTTTTATCATCAAAATTTTTTATAAAATCTTTTTCAATAATTTTTTCTTTTGTTCTTAAATCATTATTAACATTATCCTTTTCCTGATTTAAAATTTCATTATTAATTTCTTTTTCCATTTTTTTTTTCCTTAAAAATTTAATTAAATAATCATTTTCTTATTTAATAATTTTTTTATTTTTTTAAACCAATTAAACTTATCCAATTATGCTTTATATTTAATTGCAAATCATAATTATCTTCTAAATTTTTATAAAATTGATCATTTTTAAATAAATCAAGATTACTTTTAATTCCAGATATTATAAAAAAATCATAATCATAAATAAATAACATTTTCAGTACATTTATAGGAACATTAGATAATAAAATAATAAAATAAAATTTATTTATAAATATCTTTTCTAAAAAGTAAATATTAGGAGAATTAATAAAGTAAGTCTTAACATTATAATTTTCTAAGCCTTTTAAGTTTAAATTAACATTTTTTTTAGTTTCTAAACAAGAATTAAAATTTATATCTATCGAAAAAATTCTTAGTTCTTTTTTTATATTTATTTCTTTTAATAAATAATAAATAACTTTAAGCATAGAAATAGATAATATTCCACTACCGCTTCCGTAATCTATTAAAATTATTTCTTTAGAAGTATTTGGTAAATATTCATCGGAATTTACTAAGATTTTCCTTAAAAATTTAATCGATTTATATATATTATTAAGCATTAATTTGGTTGTAATATGAGATCCTGTTCCTTCAGAAAAATACTTAGTAGGAGATAAATAAATATCAATCCGATTTAAGTTTTCTTGATCTTTTTTATTTTGTCTATCTTTAATTTCCGATATAAATTTAGCTTCATTAGTATTTCTAATTATTTTAAAAATATCCTGAGTTATATTATCTTCAGATGATAATATCAAATTATTAAGTAATTCTTTAGTTATATATCTATAAGAAAAGTTTATAGTAAAATCTAATTTATATTTAAATTTATCTACAAACTTAAAAAAGTCAAATAAAAAATTTTTCATTTTTAAAGGATTTAAAAGTAAATCAAAATCTTTAAAAACTACAATTAAAGTATTATAACTAATAAAACCAACGTAATAAGTTTTATATAATAAAAAAAATGTAATAAATGATTTATAAATATAGTTTAGTTCTTCATTTTTATTTTGAAATAAATTTATATTTTTAGGTTGTAAATAAAATAATAGTATTTTAATTTTATCCATTAATTTATATTTTTTATGTATTAGCAGTAGTTCTAAGAGAAGATAAATATTCAAAGGCTGTAATAGCGGCTATAGCACCATCAGCACAAGACGCTACCAATTGTTTATCACTACCTGATCTAACATCACCAACAGCAAATACTCCTTTAGTTTTAGTCCTCATTCTATCATCAGTTTTTATAAACCCATATTCATCTACTTCAACTAATTCTTTAAAAATATCTATTTTAGTTTCAAAACCAATGAATATAAAAACTCCATCTACTTTTAATTCTCTTAGTTCTTGAGTTTTAACATTTCTTAATATAAGTTTTTCTAATTTTTTATCACCTATCATTTTTTCTACAACAGTATCAAAAATAATTTCTACATTAGACAAATTCAAAACTCTATCCTGAAGATATTTAAAAGCTCTAAATTTATCTCTTCTATGAATAAGATATACTTTATTAACGATATTAGCTAAAAAAGGAGTTTCTTGTAAAGCACTATTACCTCCACCAACAACAGCTACATCTTTCCCTTTAAAAAATGCACCGTCACATAAAGCACAATAAGAAACCCCTTTCCCAGCAAACTTATCTTCTCCTTCAACTCCTAATTTTCTATGAGTCATTCCTGCTGCTATTATCAATACCTTTGAATAATATTTATCATTAGATGTTTTAACAATTTTTAATGGATTTTCAGTATCTTGAGTATAATCAAGCTCAATATTTTCTACTTCTTC
Organism: bacterium; assembly: GCA_049969455.1. Classification (GTDB taxonomy): domain Bacteria; phylum DRYD01; class DRYD01; order DRYD01; family DRYD01; genus CAKZQG01. Next base: position 17,286 of record JBMFOW010000009.1, read on the forward strand.
TAATGTTTTAATAATAGCTCCTGAAATTTCTGCTTGCTTAGTCATAATATTAGCTAATTCAGTACCACTAACTTTAATATATCCTGGATAGTTTTCTATTAAATCAGTTAATAATAATTGCCCCCCAGGAAATTGTTTATCAAATACAATAGTCTTAAGTCCTAATCTAGCAGAGTAAATAGCAGCAGTTAAGCCCGCTGCACCTGCACCAACTATAATTACATCATAATAATTATTCATTAAAAATCCCCTCTTCCCTTATAAAATCTTTTTATTAAAATACTAATTAAACTCCAGCTTCTAATACTATTCTTTCCTTTTCTAAATTAATAGAATCTATAATAGCTTTTTTAAGTTCAGTCCTAGAAATAGGTCTTCCATTAAACTTTACAATTTTTCTATTTATATTAATATTTGTATTTTGTTTTATTAATTTTACTAATTGTCCAGAATAATTCATTTCAACATCTATAATTATTTTAGCTTTATTTAAAATATTTGATACTTCAATAGGAAATGGATTTAACAAAATAATTTGTAAAAATGCAGTTTTATAATATTGATTTATTTCATCTAATACATCTAAAACAGGTCCTTTAACGCTACCCCACCCCACAATTAGATACTCAAAATTATCAGGCCCATAAAGCCTATATTTTAAATTTTCTGGAATCTCTTTTAATGCTGTTTGTAATTTCCTCATTCTTTTATCAAACATTTTATTTCTATTTATTGGGTCTTCAGATATATGTCCTAATTCATCATGTTCATCACCAGTATTCCAGAATACTACTCCCTGACCTAGAGTAGCTCTAGGAGAAATTCCATCATCAGTAAATAAAAATCTTTTATATATTTTGCCATTATTTATGATTTGTTTTACATCTTTGTCAGTTAATAATTTGCCTCTATCTATTTTAACATTAGATAAATCAAAAGGTTCAATAGTTTGAATACTATTAGCAATAGCTTTATCTGATAAGAAAATAATGGGTAATTGATATTTTTCAGCTAGATTAAAAGCTTCTACAGTTAAATAAAAGCTTTCTTCAATATCTCCTGGACTTAAAACGATTCTAGGGAATTCACTATGTCCAGCATGTAAAGCAAACTCTAAATCTCCTTGTTCGTGCCTAGTAGGTAATCCCGTAGATGGTCCTCCTCTTTGGTAATTAAATATAACAACAGGTACTTCATTAATTCCCGCCCAACCTTGAGCTTCAGCCATTAAACTAAAACCAGGTCCAGAAGTAGAAGTAGCAGCTCTAACACCAGTTAAAGATGCACCAATAGCCATACAAATAGCTGCTATTTCATCTTCTGTTTGAATAGTAACTACACCATATTCTGGATGTGCTTCTAAATATTCACTTTCATCAGATGCAGGAGTTATAGGATAATAAGTTTGGAATCTACAACCAGCTACTATTTTTCCTATAGCAGTAGCAGTAGTTCCACCTAATAAAATCATTTCTTTTTTATTCTCTATAGGTTTTAATTCATAATTAAAACTATTTTGATAATTATTTTGTAAAATATATTCATAAGCTTTTAAACCTGCAAATATATTTATTTCTAACAATTTTGCTCTTCTTCCTGTAAAAACAGTTTCTAAAACTTTTTTTAGATATTCAAAATCTAGATTAAGTAAAGCAAAAGAAGCAGAAACTGCTATAACATTTCTCATTATCTGCAATTTAGAATATTCTTTTTCTTTTTGAAATTTAGTAGCAGTTTCTTTTATTATATCATTATAAGGTAAAGGAATAAGTAATATATCGTTATTAACCATTGATTTTACTTCATCTAAAGTAAATAAATCTTTATCAAAAATAATAGCTCCATTATTAACTACAAAATCTTTATGTAATAAAAAAGTTTCCTTATCAAAAGTAGCAAGCAAATCAGTATAATCACTATGAGATCTAATATATTTATCAGAAATACTTACTGGATAATAACTATGAGCTCCTTTAATATTAGAATGATATTCTCTTTTACCAAATACGTATAATCCAATAGAAGCACAGGTCTTAGCAAAAGTCATAGCAGAAGAATCTACTCCACTACCCTGAGCACCACCTATTAACCAATTTAATTGATTCACTTTCTTCATAAAAATCCCTCCTTCCATTGTTAATTATTTATAATTTTTTATATTCTTATTTAATTTATCCATAATATTTTTAATAAAATTCTTCATATCATCAGAAGCTATATCGTAAGGAATTTTATTATCATTATTCTTTATATTTATATCTGCTCCATTTAACAAAAGTAGCTCAGTTATTTCTTTATTATTTTTTTCAATTGTATAATGTAAAGGAGTATTTCCACTTTCATCCCTTTCATTTACATTACTTTTAAATTTTAAAAGCATATTTACAATATCTATGTGTTGATAATAAACAGCATCATGAAGAGGAATATATCCTACTATGTTTTTAATATTTGGATTAGCGCCACTTATTAATAAAAATTTAACTATTTCGCTTTCCCCCTCCATACAAGCTATATGCAAAGGAGTATTCCCAAAAGAATTTTGAATATTTACATCTATTTCATTCATGGATATTAGTTCTTTTATCCTATTTATTTCCTTTTTTCTTATTAACTCAAAAATATTCATCAAAAAATAATTAAATATCTTAATTTTTTTTAATTTTCTTACTATTTTTTTATTATACATTTTAAGTATTTATCCTTTTATATCTTTATCATTTTATATCTTAATAAATAAAAGGATCTATTTTTAAATTTAAAGAAAATAAATATTATGATAGTATCAATTTTAGATTTTATGGATTTTAAAATATATATCCAGTTAAAAGATATATTATCAATTATTGATAGATTTAGTGATAATTGGGGAATAGTAGGTGGAATACCTAGAGAATATTTTGTATATAATAAAAAATTAAAAATCAAAGAAATTGATATATTAATAGAAGATGTAAATAATCAAAAAATAGCAAAAAATATAATAGAATACTTAAAACAAAACTATGATAATTATATAGAGAAAATAGTTTATCATGATAAATTCTTAACAGGTAATATAAAATTCAAGGGATATAATATAGACTTAATAACAGCAAGAGAAGAAAAATATGAAAACATTGCTTCCCTACCTATAGTTAATCCATCTAATTTAGTAAAAGATCTATATAGAAGAGATATAACCATAAACTCAATTTTATTTAAAAAAATAGATTTTAAAGATAATATTTATTATTTTGAAGTAATAGATGTAGTTAATTCAATAGAAGATATTAAAAAAAAAATATCAATTTCATATATGAAAATTCTCTAAAAGATGATCCTACAAGAATATTTAGAGCAATTAAATACAAAGTAAGATATGACTTTAACTACACTTTAAAAACTATACAAGAAATAAAAGATAATTTACAAAATATTAAATTTTTAACGATAAATAGAATATTTAATGAACTAAATCTTATTTTCCAAAAAGAAAAAAGAATAGATTTAATATTAAAAGATTTTTTTCTAATATTTAATTATAATCCCTTAATTATAGATTTTATAGACATAGATAAAGTAAATTATATAAAAAATACAGATTTTTTTAAAGATTTAAAAATTTTAGTAAAATCTATTAATAGTTTTTATTACTTTTTTAAAAATCAAACTAATAAATTAAAAAACGAAGATACAAAAATAAATAAACTTCATATTTTTTTTTCATTTTTCATTGCATATAACGAATCAATAAGTAATATAATAAATATAACCAAGTTTAAAAATATATTAGGCAATTATAAAAAAATTGAAAATTTAAAAAATAATTGGTTATTAATATTTCAATATGCTAATAAAAAAATAAATTCAAAAATACTAAAACAAATTATAAAATATTTAATAAATATAGAAAATTTTAATAACCTTGAAATATTTATATTATTCTTATTTTTAATAATTAAAACCAAAAGTAAAAACAAATATTTAATAAAGAAAATATTTAAAAAAAAATACATCAATAAATTATTTTTTACTGGAGATTTCTTACAAAGTATAGCAAAGTATTATTATAATATCAATTTATCTAATATAACTATAAAAGAGTTAATCAAAAGAATAAATTATTTATATTATACTAACAAAATAAGAACAATAAATCAAATAATAAGATATGTAAAAAAATACATTAAAAATAAAATTTTAAATTAATGATACTAAAAGGATAAAATAAAGATAACTAAAAATAAATAAATAAGGAATATGTTAATAGCTAATAGGTATAGAATAATAAAAAAATTAGGTCAAGGTGGAATGGGAGAAGTATATAAAGCTACAGATACAATATTAGACAGAATCGTAGCAATAAAAATAGTATATTCTAATTTACTAAAAAAACAAGAATTTTTACAAAGATTCCTAAGAGAAGCTAAAATAACTGCTTCTTTAGATCACATTAACATCGTTAAAGTATTTGATTTATTAATAGATAATAATAATTATTACTTAATAATGGAATTTATAGATGGAATATCTTTAAGAAATTACTTAGAAAATAGAAAACAAATTGATATAATAAATGAATTAGATTTATTTTTGCAAATATTAGATGGAATAGAATATGCTCACAATAAAAACATAGTTCATAGAGATCTAAAACCTGAAAATATAATGCTAACAAAAGATGGAATAATTAAAATTACGGACTTCGGATTAGCTTTTGCATTAGGTAGTCATAGTCTGACTAATCCCGGAACATTAATGGGAACCCTAGGATATCTATCACCTGAACAAGCACAAGGAATAGATGTAGATTTCCTAACTGATATATATTCCTTAGGAGTAATTTTATATGAATTATTAACAGGTAATTTACCTATTATAGATACAAATGCAGCTGCAATGATTTATAAAATATTAAATGAAAAACCTACCCTACCATCTAAATATAACCCACAAATAGATAAAGAATTAGAAAATATTATCCTAAAAGCTATAGAAAAAAATAAAAATAAAAGATATAAAAATACATCAGAATTTAAAAACACAATAATAAATTATTTAAATAATTATGAAAAATTAAAAAAGGAAAAATTAAATTTAGAAAATAAAATCACAAGTAC
>JBMFOW010000010.1:0-21197 GCA_049969455.1 bacterium
TTTGATATTCTATATATTGTTTTTTTTATATATTTATCTAACAAATCAATACTAGTTTGATTTTTAATTCTACTTTGTTCTAATAATTCTTTTTTTATATTATACATTTCTTGATAAAAATTTATTAATCTTTTATCCAAAGTTCTAGAGATAATATATTCATAAAATTCTTTAACTTTAGATTTAATAAATGATTCAATAATTTCAATTAAATCATCAAAATTAGTTAATAAATCCTCATAAATATTAATTTTCTTTAATTTATCTAAATCAATAAGAGTAAAATTAGATAAATTAGAAATATAAGGATCAACACCTCTAGGAAGACATAAATCAAAAATAATTACATCCTTAGAAATATCTTTTAAATAATCATAACTCAAAAAAAAATTTTTAGAATTAACTATAATCAAATCTACTTTATTTTTTATTTTATCAAAAGCTAAATTTAATTTATCTTTTTCAAAAAAATAAATATTTAAATTAAAAGATAAATTTTGCCTAAAGTAATGATGGTAATTAGAAACAATAAAAATTTCATTAATTTTATCAAAAAAAGAAGTATCATTTATTAGTAATTTTAATATTTGCTTACTAACATTTCCTAAACCAATAAACAATAGATTTATTTTTTTTTGATTATGATTTTTTTTAATAAAATTAACAATAAAACTAGCAAAACTGTTTTTAAGATAATTAAATCTAGATCTTATGTTAATATCAAATTCTTTAGAATAATGTAAAATTTTATTAATTAAAATCTCTAAAAACGGAGATAATAAATTATTTTCTTTAGAATAATAATAATACTGTTTAACTTGTTTAATAATATCAGTTTCTCCAAAAACCTGAGATTCTAAACCACAAGCTATTCTTAGTAAATTTTCAACAGCTTCTAAACCTTTTTTTACTACTAAATAATCTTTTAAATAATTTAAATTAAGTTTATTTAATATATCATTAATATCAAAATCGACTAAAATATTATAAAAATTAAATTCTTGAATACTTTCCCTTAAATCTAAATCAAAAAATAAACTTGTCCTATTACAAGTAAATAAAATAAATACCCCTTTTATTATTTTTTTTAAAAAACATCTTGATTTATAATATTTTTAAAGAATTCTAAATTAATTTTATCAAAAAAAATTTTTTCTCTAATATCAATAGGAGCAATTTTATGATTTATCTCTATATTAAGTAAATTTATTAAACTAAAATATTCTGAATAATGCATATTTTATTATCTTCTATTTAATAATTCTTTATTAAAATAAAAAATACTTTTAAAAATAACTTTTGCTAATTTATTGTTTAAAGTATGATTAGGATTAATTAAAACAAACATAGCTTTAATATTTTTTACTTGAAGAGTAAAAATATCCCCAAGAAAATCTATTATTTTATGATAAGCTAATTCATTATTAAAATAAAAAAAATCATTTTTTTTATTAACACTTAATATTAAAGTATTTTTAAAATCAGCTCCTTTAGCTAAATTATTATTTTTTAAAAATTCATAATCATTAATATAACCAAAAGTTTTAGCTGGATAAATACTCATATTCTCATCATAATAAGCCAAAAAATATCTATTTTTTTTTAAATCTTTTTGAATACAATAAATCTTTAAAATATCACTAGAAAATATCTGATAATTCAAATCTAAATTAAATTTCTCTAAATTAATAGTATTTAATTTTAAATATAATGCTTTTTTATCTAAAATAGTAGAGTTATTTTCAAATATTTTATTAAAATAATAGATACTACCATCTAAAATAGGAACTTCACTACCTAAAACTTCTACTAAAATATTATCTATTTTATTTAAAAACAAAGCAGCAAGTAAATGCTCTATTGTTTTAATAAAAACTAAATCAGTACTTGCTAAAGTATTAACAACTTTAAAAGGATTTAGTTTTATATATTTCCTTGATTTTTTAAATACAATTCCCTTATCATAGGGATGCAAAATAATTTTTGATTTTAATCCTGTATGTATTCCCTTACCAACTATAACGATACTTCTTTTTAAGGTTACTTGATATTCTTTAAATAAATTCATTAAATAAAAATATTTAAAATAAATTTAAGTTCATATTTCCAAGTAATTTTGCTATAGCATTGTTACCAGCTTCTTTGGATTTATTCAAAGCATCATTTAAAGCTACAACAAGTAAATCTTCTAGCAATGCTTTATCATCTTTTAATAATTCAGGATCAATATTAATAGAAATAACTTCTTGTAATCCACTAACAACAACTTTAACTTTTCCATTCCCTGCTTGTCCTTCATATTTTTCATTAGCCATTTCTTGTTGTAATTTATTAGCCATACTTTGAACCTGATTTAATAAATTTTTATTAAATTGCATATATTTCTTACTTTTCTAAAGTGTAATTTTACACTTTTTTCAAAGTGTAATTTTACACTTTAGGCTGAGGTATTTATTAAACCGCCTAATTAGATATGGATATCCTCAGCAGGGCGGTATTTATCCATATCCTTTTATAGCTTATTTTCTATAACTTTAGCCCTTTTTAAAACTATTCCTCTATATTTATAACCTTTTTCTTTTAACTCAGTTATAACCCCATTAGGAACAGAAGAATTCCTAGAATATCCCTCAACTTTATGCTCTATAATATTAACTTTAGTGGTATTAACAATAACCTCTATTTCCTCTAAATCAAACATATTTAATAATTCTTCTCTAATTTTTGAAATATTAGGATTATAATCAATAGAAAGTAAATATCTATCTAAAATAGAAATTAATTCTATTACATCATTTTTAATAATTTCTTCCCAAAAAGACATATTAATAGCTTTAGAAGCTCTAACTTTTGATTTTAATTCCTGCAATTTAAAAATTATTTTAGTAGCTTTATCATTAATATTATAATCCTTATAATTTTCTAAAAATTTTAACTTAGAAATAATAGTGTCTATCTTAAACATAAAAATCTCAAGATTTTCAGGATCCAATTTCTTAGATTTACTTAAATCATTATCAATAACTTGTACTTTATTTGATTCATTATTTGTAATAAAATCAAAATCTTTAGCATCTTTATTTAAATGAATAGATAAAGCAGAATTTTCAAGATCTTCTATTCTTTTTTTCAATTCTGAAATATTTAAATTAATTTTTTCCATTATCTTTTGCTCCAAATTAGTTAATCTATCCTGAATAATTTCTTCTATTTTTTTTTCTAAAGATTTATCAGAACCATAATTAGAACTATATTCAGAATCATATTCATTTATTACTTTTAAATCTTTATTACTTCCTTCATGATCATACTTTTTATTAGATGAAAATAAATATTTCTTAACAAAAATAAAACCTAAAAATAAAGTAATCAAAACAAGAAATAATAATAAAATTAAAAAAATTATTATCTTATTTTCATAGATAAAAGAAATAAAATTATTATTATTATTATTATTAGATGGTTTTAAATTATTAGTTCTATTAGTTTCTAAAGTATTGTTATTAGCATTAGTAGAAATAGTAAAAGTAGTAGAAATAAAAGTAGTATTTGATATATTATATAAATTATTATTAACCTGATTTTGATAAACTTCATTTTGATAAATTTGATTTTGAGAAATTTTATTATCAGTTTTAACACTTTTACTTATATCTTTTTTAAAAATAATTTCATAAGGTAAATATCTTGGCTCATTAAAAGAAGTACCGAAAACCAATCTATACTTTTCTATTATATCCTTTTTATCAGCTTCACTTAAATTTTCCCAAGAAGGAATACTTATAGTAATAGAATTTTCAATATTTTTTAAAAAAGTTATCAAGTACTTATAAGTAAGGTTAGACCATGAATAATAATCAATATTATTAGGTTGTAAATCATTAAAATTAAATCCAATAGCTTTTTTAATTAAATATAACTTAGTAAATACATCTTCATCTCTACTTATAAAATTTTTTGTATCTAAAATATAGGAAACAAAACTAACTTTAGCTTCTTGAACTTCTGGTTTTATAACATAACCACTATTAATATCAACAAACAACTTTAGAGAATTAGGATAATATAGAACGAAATAATTATCTTCTTCGTAAAAATAAACAATTTTAACTTCATAAGCAAAAACAAACCCTAAATAAAAAAAATAAAATAAGACAAAATAAATTAAATTAAAAAACAAAATTTTTTTTAATTTAATAAACATAATTTTAGATTAGTTTAGATAATTATAAACATCTTTTAACAATTTAATATTACTCTCTATTCTTATTATCACAATAATACAAGTACTTTTAAAAACTCAAGTTTTCGTTAATTGATAATCAAAGTTTTAAATATTCAAAGTAAAACAATATATTTATAAATTTAATTTTCTAATTTAACTTTAGATAATTCTTTTTGTAAGATAATAGGAATCTCTTGAATAGTATCAGTTATTATAGCACCAGCTTCTTTTAGTGCATTTATTTTATACTCTGGCTTTCCAGATTTACCCATAATAATAGCTCCAGCATGCCCCATTCTTTTACCTTCAGGAGAATTCTTACCAGCTATAAAACAAACTACTGGTTTATTATTTTCAATTAGTTTTCTAACAACAGGAGCAGCTTCTTCTTCATCATTACCTCCAATTTCCCCAACCATAACAACTGCTTTGGTTTCATTATCATTTAAAAACAACTCTAAAGCTTGTTTAAATCTTAACCCAATTAAGGGGTCTCCTCCTAAACCTATTGCAGTCGTTTGTCCTAACTTATAATCTTTTAATAACTTTAAAATTTCATAAGAAATAGTACCACTTCTTGAAACTAACCCAACTATTCCAGATTCTAAAACATTATTAGGAATAATACCTAATTTAGTTTGATTAGCAGTAGCAATTCCTGGACAATTTGGACCTATCATTATACTATTAGATCTTTTTAAATAATAATGTACTTTTAACATATCATGTTGTTTTATACCTTCTGTTATTACTACAATAATTTTTATATGATTTAAAATAGCCTCTATTATACTATTAGGTGCTAATTTAGGAGGCACAAAAATAACAGTAGCATCAACTTTTCCTTTTTCTCTTATAGCTTCAGAAACAGTATTATAAACAGGAATTCCTAAGAATTCTTGTCCACCTTTATATGGAGTAACCCCAGCAATTATGTTAGTATTATAATCCAACATCTGTTTAGTATGAAAACTACCTTCTTTACCAGTAATCCCTTGTATTATAACTCTAGTATTTTTATCAACTAATATTCCCATTTTTTTATACTCCCTTCTTTATAAATTTATTATTATTTATTACTATTAAAAAAATTCTACATTAAAAATTTTTAAACCTTTTTTATATAATAGTTAATTAGTAGTATTTTCCCATGGAAAAGTATTGTAATCAACAGTAGTAGTATTTAAATTATTATTAATAGTTTTTTTTGTATCAGAAGTAGTTTCATCTTTATTAATAGAAGTAATTTTAGTTGAATTTTCACTAACAATTTGATTACTATTAGTAATATTTGTTTTATTTTTTAATAATTCAGATTTTATTTTTTTATTTTTAGAAGATACTTTATGATACTTATAAGCCAGTTCAATAGTCTTTCTAAAAATTAAAGCAGGTAAAGTAGCACCATAAACTTTATTTAACTTAGAGTAATCATCATTACCAACCCAAACAACACAAGTAAAATCATCAGTAAACCCAGCAAACCAAGCATCTCTATAATCACTAGTAGTACCTGTTTTTCCATATACGTTAATCCCTGGAATTTTTGCATTAGTACCTGTACCTCTATCAACTACTTGCTTCATTAAATACTTCATTTTTTGAGCAATTTCATAAGGAATCACTTGATTTTCACTCTTGTAATTTATATAATCAACAAAAATAATTCCTCCATATCTATCTAAAACCTTTTCAATAAAAACAGGTTCTATATATTGTCCATCATTAGCTATAGCAGAAACAGTAGTAGCCATTTCTAAAGGTGATACAACAGAAGCTCCTAAAGCAGTAGATAAATAAGGTTCTAATTTAGATTTTATCCCCATTTTATGAGCTAATTCAATAACTTTATCAATTCCTACAGAATTAGCTAAATAAACAGCAACAGTATTCCTAGAAAGAGCAAAAGCATCAGCCAAAGTTAAAGTTCCCAAATATTTGTTATCCCAATTAACAGGAGAATAAGGTTTTCCATCTACACCAATAAAATTATAAACTTTATCAATTACAATAGAATTAACATCAAAACCATTCATTAAAGCAGCTGTATAGACAAATATTTTAAAAGTAGAACCTGGCTGCCTATAAGCTTGATAAAACCTATTAAATTGATCATCAATTTTATATTCATACCCACCAACAGCAGCAATAACTCTACCAGTATAATTTTCTAATAAAACAATTGCAGCCTGATGAACATTATAAATATCTTTATTTTTATCTATTTCTTCCTTTAACATTTTTTGAATAGCATCTTGAAGCTTAGAATCCAAAGCAATATATACTTTTAATCCCTGAGTTTTAAGATCTTCATAATTTATTTTATTATTAGTTAATTTTTGAAAATTTTGTATAACAAAAGTAGTATAATAAGGATAAAGAATATTTTCTTCTTCTAATTTTTCTCTTTTGAGATTAATAGGATAATTAATATACTCATCATATTGTTGTTTAGAGATGTAATTAAGTTCAAGTAATTTTCTTAATACATATAATTGTCTTTCCTTAGCTACTTTAAAATTAACATAAGGGTTATAAGAAGAAGGAGCAGGTAGAACACCAATAATTAAAGCAGCTTCAGGATAATTTAAATCTTTACAACTTTTAGCAAAATAAGTTCTAGCAGCAGCTTCAATACCATAAGCTCCTTCTCCAAAATAAACTAAATTTAAATACAACTCCATTATCTCATCTTTAGAAAAATATTTTTCTAATTCATTAGCAATTAAAGCCTCTTTTAATTTTCTTTTTATACTAACTTCAGGACTTAAAAACAAAATTCTAGCTAGCTGCTGAGTAATAGTACTTGAACCTTGAGTTATTTCCTTATTTATTAATATACTAATAATTCCCCTAATAACAGCAATAATATCAACACCTTTATGTTGATAAAACCTTTCATCTTCAGATGCAACTAAACAATTCTTAACAGTAACAGGAATATCTTTTATACTAACCCAATATCTATTTTCTATAAATAACTTAGCGACTTTAACATTATCTGAAGAAAAAATTTCTGAAGTTTGAACAGGAATTTTATTTTTTATAGAACTAACATTAGGTAAATCCTTTTTAGCTTCAATTATAACCCCTATAATAAATGAAATACCAAAAAATAAAATCAAAAATATTACTAAAACTATAAACTTAATAATATTAATAAAAATATTATAAATAAAATTGAAAAAATTACTCATAAAATGAATTATTCTTCTCTTATCTTACTTAAAAAAACTGGAATAAGTTTGTTAAAATTTTTTCTACAATACTTTATAGATAAATTAATATAAACAGATAAAATAATTTTATTAGGTAAATTAGATTCCATAGATTCTAAAAAAAGCAAAATAAGTAAAGCTTTTTCTAGTTCATTTAAAATAGAAAAATCCGTATATCTAACTATATTCCATATTTTTAATTCAATATCTATTTTATCTTTTAAATATTTATTTAATAAATTTTTAAAAGAATCATCTAAAAAATCAAAAATAAAACTACTTTTAAAGAAAATAATTTGAAATAAATTACTAATAGCTAACTCTCTTTGATACTTCCTAGAAAGATTACTCATTATCTTAGCTAATCTTAACTTTAAACTTATCCTCAATAGCTTTAAGTAAATCCTGAACTTCTTTTTCAGATCTTTCAACTAATAATACTTTTATTTCAACTTTTTCAGAATCAACAAGTTTAGCAGTAATACTCTCTGTTAATAATAAATGAAAATGAATTTCATATAATATTTTTTCATAATTTTTTATATCACTTTCTATTGTTACTAATTGAATATTAGAAATACTAGATTTTAAGTTATTATAATAATTGATAAAATCTTCATAAGAATAACAAAATGAAGGCAATTTAAAATCTTTTTTTAAATCATTAGATTTATTTATTTCATTAGATTTAGATAAATCATTACTTAAATTTTCTTCTTTTAATTTATTTTGCTGTTCTGTTGTTTGATTTAATAATACTTTAACACCAGCAATAGTGGTTTTATTTTTTCCAGTTTTTTTAGAATAATATAAAGCTTCATCAGCTTCTTTTATTAAAGATTCTATATCAGATGCATGATCAGGATAAGTAGCTAATCCAATAGAAATAGTAATAATAGTAGGTACTCCTTCAAAACGTTTTGAAGAAACAGTATTCCTTATTCTTTCAGCTATTTGAAATGCTTTATCAGAACCAGTATTAGGTAAAATTAGACCAATTTCTTCTCCACCGTATCTAAAAGGTATATCAAAATCAGCTCTTGAAGCTTCTTTAAAAACTTTAGCAACTACTCTTAAAACTTCATCTCCTACTTGATGTCCATATGTATCATTAAATTTTTTAAAATTATCTATATCAGATAAAATAAAAGATAATTTAGATTTACTTTGACTAGCTTTAGAAATTTCCTCTTCTAGTTTTTGAAGCATATAACGTCTATTATAAAGACGAGTTAATTCATCTAATATAGCAGCCTCTTTAAATCTTGTTGACATAACATCATTAGCAAATTCTTCTATTATATCAATTAATAAATCTTTTTTCTCTTTTATATTGCTAAAGAATTTTTCTTCATCATCTTTAGATTTGATACCTATTAAAATTAAAGCTTGTAAAGTTCCCCTTGAAACTGCAGGTATAATAACCTTAACACCCTCTTTTTTAAAATTAATTAAATTTTTACCACCAAAATACTCATAAATTAAATTATTATCTTGAATTTGATATATACTAGCTGGTTTATTAGCTTCTTCATTTAACCAATTAGAATATTTAGTATAAACATAAATTATAGAAGGTAATTCATCTGAAATATTATTAATATAACTATATAAAGTATTATCTTTTTTACTATCAACAATATAAATAGCAATATAAGGAGCTTGGAGTAATTTAGATAAAAAATCATAAGCAAATCCTGTTAGTACTTCTAAATTTTCTGCTTTCTTAGATACTTTTTCTATATAGGCATTCTTTTGAGCTTGTAAATCTTTTTTATACTTAATCTCTTTAAAACTTTTAGAGTAAAAATATAATCCTAAGCTTATAAGCAATAAGCTTAATAAAATAGCAATAAAAATATATATTCTTTGCTTCTTTATAGCCTGTATATTACTATATATTCCCTTAATTTCTTCATCATTAGTATCTTTAAAATTGTTATTAATAATCTCTTCTGCTTCTTTATATTTTTTCATTTTAAATAATATCTTTATTTTTAACTTAAGATAATCTAAATTATTACTATTAAAATTTAAAGCTTTATTTATATAATCAAGAGATTTATTAAAATCAGATTTATTATAATAGCTTAGTGATATTAAATAATAGATATTTTCATCACTTACATTCTTAAGATTAGAATCAAAATAAGAAATAGCTTCATCAAATTTATTTTGTTTAACTAATAAACTAAAATATATTTTTTTAAAATCTAAATTATCCGGTTGTATTTTTAAAATTCTTTCAATAATTTTTTGAGCATTTTCTAATTCATTTTTATCTAAATAAACTTTAGCTAAATAATATAAAGCAGGCAAGTAATTAGAGTAATTTTCAAGAGATTTTTTTAAATTTCTTTCAGCAGTAGCTAAATCTCCTAAATTATAAAATGCCCAACCTTTATAATAATATGCTCTATAATCATAATAATCAATATTATCAGTTATCCAATTAGATTTTTCTATTATTTGATAATATATATCTTTTTTCTTATCTTCAGGAAAATTATTAATATTTCTTATCAATATTTCTATTAATATATATAAAGCTTCCTTATTTTTAGGATTTTTATTTTCTAATAGATATTTTACTACTTTAAAAGCTTCTTGATCATTTCTATTTTTAAAATAATCAGCAGCTATACTATAAAGCTCATTTTCACTTTTATTTTCTAATTCTTTAACATCTATTGCCCAAATTTTAAAAAAACAAAAAATATATATAAATAATAACCAACTAATCCTAAAAATCTTATTATTCATAATTCTAACTCCTTTTTTATAAATTCTACAAAATTATCAAAATCCTTTATATAATTAATTATTTCAGTTTTATTAACATCTTGATTTATGTCTCTATTTAAATTAATGTTTTTTTTTTAATATCATCAGATAAAATTATTTCATTAATAACATATTTACTAGAAAGATAATTTTTTATTTTTTCTTTTGAAATCCTTATCAAATTTTTATAAGTTTGATTAATTTTTTTAGAACTATCATAATAAAATATTAAAGAATTATTATTTAGAATAACCTTATCAGCAGCTTTGATTGCACTTTGTAAAGTATTTTCAGGAATTAAGCTTATTATACTACTTTTAACATCAATTTCTAAATTACTATTATTTTCTTTAATTTCTTCTTTAATTTCTTGTTTAATTTGTTCTTTAATTTCTTCTTTAATAGCCTGTTTAAAGTCTTTAGTAGTATTAACTTTTAAAGTATCTTCTTCAATTTCTGTCTGATTTAAAATCCTACCAATCTCCATTTTTGGAATCTCATTTTTAAGATCTTTCAACTTATTTTCAATATTACTATTTTCTAATTTAGAAAATACCTGATTTGATAATTTATTTAAATTAAAAATAAAAGATAAAGTTTGAATTTCAAAAAGATAATAATCATTATCATTTTTATAATAATTCAATACAGAATTTAAATTTTTTAACAATTCATAAACTAATTTTATATCAAATTTATTTATTATAGATTTATAAAATTTAATTTGATCAATTGTTAAATCTTTTTCAAAAATTTCAGAATTAAAATAATAATATATAATCTCCTTTAATTCATTATTTAAATTATATAAAAAATTATAAATATTTACAGCATTAAATTTTATTAAATTAATTATGTTAATAATTTCCTTAAAATTTCCTTCTAGAATATTATAAATATAATTTCTAATTAATTCAAAAGAATAAATAGAAAAAATCTTAAAAATATCATCTAAAGTAATATGTTCAGAAATATTTTTAACTTGTTCTAAAATACTAATAGAATCTCTAACAGACCCTTTAGCTAACTTAGATATATAAATCAAAGCATCATCCTCTATATTTATTCCCTCTTTAGAACAAATATTTTTTAAATGATTAAAGATTAAGTGATAATCTACTCTTTTGAATTCTATTTGCTGACATCTAGATAAAATAGTAATAGGTACTTTATGAATATCAGTAGTAGCTAAAATAAAAACTACATTTTTAGGGGGTTCTTCTAAAGTTTTCAATAAAGCATTAAAAGCTTCTATAGTTAGCATATGAACTTCATCTATAATATAAACTTTATATTTACCTTTTAAAGGAGAAAGCTTAACATTATCTCTTATTTCTCTTATTTCATTTATTCCTCTATTAGAAGCAGCATCTATTTCAATAACATCAGGAAAAGATGAATTCATTATTGATTTACAATTATAACATTCATTACAAGGTTCAAAACCATTTAAATTTAAACAATTCAAAGCTTTAGCTAAAATTCTAGCTACTGTGGTTTTACCAGTACCTCTTGTTCCATTAAAGATATAAGCATGAAATATTTCTCCTTTTAATATAGAATTAGTTAATATTTTAATACTAACATCCTGACCAATAACTTCACTAAATCTAGTAGGCCTATATTTCCTATATAAACTAATATAATTAATTATCATAAAATTATAATACACTACTTAACTTATAGTTATTTTTTAAATGTTCAATAGAAACCTTTGTATAAATCTGAGTAGTACTTAAACTAGAATGACCTAATAATTCTTTTATTGTAACAATATCTGCACCATTATTTAACATAATTGTCGCAAAAGTATGTCTTAAAACATGAGGAGTTATATTAAAACTCTTTAACATCATTTTAGATAACTTATTAAATAAAAACTGTATCATTCTTGGGGTTATTTTAGTTTTCCTTAAACTTATAAATAAATAATCATTATCTTTGATAAATTGATTTCTTATATTTAAATAATCTTCTATTAAAATTTTTAATTCATTAGAGAATATAACTATTCTTTCCTTACTACCTTTACCTAAAACTTTAATAGTATTACTTTCAAAATCTATTTCGTTAATTTTTATATTAACCAATTCAGATACTCTAACACCTGTAAAAAATAAAAAATATATAATCAATTTATTTCTAATTTTTAAAAAATTCTTTTTAAAAGCATTTAATCTTTTATTATTATCTGTAATAAATTCCACATTTGATATAAAATTTTTTAGATCATTAATGTTAATAGCTTTAGGTAAAGTTTTGGGAGTTTTTAACATTTCTATCAAATTACTTATATTTTTATTAGTTAAACCATTTTTAAATGCAAATAGAAAAAATTTTTTAATAGCAGATAATTTTCTATTTATCCCTCTATTACTTTGATTCTTATCCAATTTTAATACAGATACATATTTTTGAATTATTTTTAAAATATTATCTTCAGATAATTCTAATAAATTATTGATATTTTCTTTTTCTAAAAAATTAAAGAATTTTACAATATCAAGAATATACTCTTTTATAGTTCTGTTACTTAAACCCTTTGAAACTAGATAATACTTGAAATCATCTATAATATTATTCATTATTAATATAAACTCTTCTTAAATTTTTAATGATAAAATAAAATAAAAAAATAAAAAAAATAAATTAGTTTTGCTGATTAGTATTAGCGTATTTATTTTTAAGGATTAATTCTATAACATGCAGTATCTCTTCAATTTCAAATGGTTTAGGGATATAGAATTCAGCACCTTTTCTCCAGCTTTCAATAACAGCACTATCTTCTGTTTTAGCAGTAAGCATTATAACAGGTATATCTTTAGTTTCATCGTTTTCTTTTAAATTCTTAAGTACTTCAAAACCATCCATTTGAGGCATCATTATATCAAGGATTATTATATGTGGTTTTTCTTGTTTTGCTTTTTCTAAACCATCTTTACCATTATATGCACTAACTGTAACAAATCCCTCATGATTCAATATATTAGATATAAGATCAACCAAATTTTCTTCATCATCAATTATTAATATTTTTTCTCCTTTTCCTATTTTAGTCATAGAATCTCCTCCTTAAAAAAATATACTAACTAAACCTTTTACATTAATAATATTTTATACAAATCCTTAAAAACCTTTTAAATAAATAAATTTTCTATTAAAATTTAGAAATAATATAAGCAATATGATAAAAAGTTTCAGTAATAAAATAAGGAAATAACCCCCAAATTATCAATAAAACAGAAACACTAAATAAAGAAACATAATATAAAAAGGAATTATTTAAAGAAAAATTCAAATTAGAAAAATCAGAATTTAAAGAAAAATCTTTTTCAACATATAATTCCTTAGCTATTCTATAATAATAATAAAGAGAAGCAATAGAAAAAATAATAGCAATTATAACTAAAATAGGATTAAATGTATAAGAAAATGCCAAAACAAAGAATTTAGCAATAAATCCAACAGTAGGAGGCAATCCAGCTATAGAAAGCAAACCTAAAATCAATAAAAATGCTAAAACTTTATTATTACTTAAAGATCCCTTAAGTTTTAATAAATCAGTAGTATCATATTTTTCTTCTAAATATAATAAAACTCCTAAAACCAAAATAGTAGATAAAACATACTGAAATACATAAAAATTAATTAAAGACAAAACATAAATCTTTTGAGATAAATCAAAACCAGTAAAAGGAATCAAAACAAACCCCATATTAAAAATAGTAGAATAAGCTATAATTTTTTTAATATCATTTTCATTTAAAGCCCAAAATACTCCCATAACCATAGATAAAACAGCAAAAACACTTAATAATACCTTAAAATATCCATCATTAATATAAGACAAAATCTTAACTAAAGCTAATAAAACGGAATACTTAGGTAAGGTAGAAATAATCAACAAATAAGGAGCTCTAGAAGCATAATAAGCATCTTGAATCCAAAATGAAAAAGGAAATATCCCTAACTTTAAAATAATACCAATTAAAATAAACAAAAACGCTAACTTTAAAGAAACTAAATTTAAATTAGTTAAACTATTATATAAAAAGTTACCATTAAAAATGTAAAATATTAAAATTCCTAAAATAATGCTAATAGTAGAAATAGATCCAATTAGAAAATACTTAATACTACCTTCTAAAGCTATTTTATTTTTATTATCAAGAGATATAATAAAATAAGATGGAACAGCAACCAATTCAAAACCTATTAAAAAAGTTAATAAATCATTAGCACTAACTAACACAAAAGAACCCAACATAACAATTAAAAATAAAGGTAAATATTCTAATCTAAAATATCTATGCTCATATTCTATATTACTATTATTTAAACTAAAATACACAGAAATAATAGAAGCTAAAATAATAGCTAAAATAGATATAAAAATCTTGCTAATTATTTCAAAACTTGTTACACTATAAACTATAGCATTACTTAAAATTAAAGATAAGTCACTAAGATCATTTTGATTAAATGTAAAATATAATTGTGAAAATAAAGAAATAATTGTAAAAATTATAGAAAAAATGAATAAAAAATAAAAAGCGTTTTTTAATTCCTTTATATTTTTAGTACTTGATATTATAATTATTTTAAAAATAATAGCAATAGTTAAGATAATTTCAGGGAATAATTTAAATAAAATATCAATAAATTTTAGAGAAAATATTTTCATTAATATATCCATAATTCTTTAACTCCTTTACATTCCTATTATTTTATTAATTTTAGCTAAATTAGATAAAGTTATTATAAATCCAGGATAAATTCCCAATATTAGTATAAATAAAGCTAAAATAGTTAAATGTAATTTTTCATCCCAATAAGCATCTTTTAATTCATAATAATTAGGATTTATTTTTTTATACAAAACTTTTTCAAGTAAATTAATAACATAAACAGTAGTAATAAAGATAGAACTAAGAGCAAAAATTAAATAAAATATTTTAAAACTATTTAAATTAATAGCTTTTAAAGCAGCGGATATACCAATTAGTTCAGCAACGAATCCACTTAAGCCAGGTAATCCCAAGTTAGCCATAGAAGCAAAAACTAAAATAGATCCAATAAATGGCATTATCCTCAATAAACCGCCGTAATTATCTAATATTCTCGTGTTAGTTCTATATTGAAAAGATCCGGCAACAGAAAACATAACCGCAGAAATCAAACCGTGAGAAACCATTTGAAATATAGCAGCACTAACTCCTAAATCATTATTAGCTCCAATTCCCATGAAAATTACTCCCATATGACTTATACTAGAATAAGCTATTAAATATTTAAAATCTATTTGTTTATAAGCATTAAATGCCCCCCAAAACATATTTATTAATCCCCAAAATACAAATAATAAACCTAAGGTATTTAAAGCTTCATTAAAGAATACAAAAGGAATTCTAAGTATACCGTAAGTTCCCATTTTTAGTAATATTCCTGCTAAAATCATACTAATAGAACTAGGTGCAGCAGAGTGCCCATCAGGTAACCAAGTATGAAAAGGTACTAAAGCAGCTTCTATTCCAAAAGCTACAAAAAACAAAATAAATAAAATTTTAGAAAAATTACTATCTACTAAATACCCCTGACTTTTTAATACATTTTCATAATCACTAAAATTCCAATTACTAAAAATATCATTAGGAAAAACTAAAGAATGTAATATAAAAAATCCAAGCATAACAAGGATTCCACCTAATTGAAGATAAATAAGCAATTTCATAGCAGCATATTTAGGTTCAACTTTTCTAAAAGGAGTTACTCCCAAACTACCCCAATTAGCTATTAAAAAATACATAGGAACACTTGCTAATTCATAAAATAATACAAAAAGTATCATATTCTGAGTTAAAAATAACCCAATAGTACCTAAAAGTACTACAAATGTTAGAATATAGAAATCTTTTTCTTTATCTTTAATATGAGTAGCCAAAGGGACAGCAAAGGTAATTAATCCATTTAAAAATACTAAAGCATAATTAAAATTATCTATTCTAAATTTATAATCCAATCCAAATAAATTTAAACTAAAGGTAAATAAAGATATATCGGGATTATAGTAAAAAGAGAAAGCTAAGAATATAGAAAAAGCCCCAAGTAATGATCCTATTATTATAGAATAACATCTTACATATTTTTCTTTTATAAAAAATAAAAATAAAGGTAGAATTAGATGAGCTAAAATCAAAAATAAAACAGCATAGCTATAAAAATTACTATTCATAAATTACACTCCATTTTTAATTTAATTTTTCTAAATATAGTTTTAAGGTAGTTTTTTTTTAAAAAAAATTCTTTCTATTTTTAAAGAGTCCTTTCAAAAAATTAATACCTAAAAATTAACATTTTCTTTATTAACATTTTTTTTAAAAATTAACATTTTTTTAAATAAAATTTAACATTTTATTAGGAATTTTGTTATAATATTTATAATAATAATAAGGGGTGTAGTAAATTTATGGATAGTACAAATGTTAATAGAATAAAAACAACTCAAGCTTCTTTTACTGGAAAAACTCAAGATATAGCTAAAAAAAATGAACCTCAAAATACTATAAAAGATACTATATCTAAACAAGTCGAAAAACAAGAAAAAGAAGAAAATATAAAAACTCAAGAGCAGTTAAAACAAGAACAATTAAAACAAGATCAAATAAAAAGATCCCAATTATCAAATCTTAATTTATTAAAGAATAAAAATCAAACTCAGCAAAAAGAAAATGTACCTTTTTATAAACAAGAACTTCAGTCCTTAAAAGGTGTTTTAAAAGATTGGTTATCTTCAATGCTAAATCCTAATTCAAATTTTGCTTTAATGAATAAAGTTAAAGCTGATGAAAACACTACTCAAAGATTTGTTATGACCTGGTTAAATGCAGATAACAAAGCAATAGAAAACTTAGAAAGGATATTAAACACTCAGTTAATAATGAATCCTCAAAATGCAGAAATTTTTGTAAAACTTCAATTAGTTAAATTAGTAAAAGATGCAAAGAAAATGGTAGAAGATTTTAATGATAATAAACTAAAAGATGTACTAAAAGGAGAAGCAGAAGAAAATCAATTTTCATCAATAGCAGCAGGAATGATGTCTGTTGCTATGAATAAATTAAAAAAGAAAAAAAAGAAAGATTATACAGATATTAGAGAAGATTTAAAAAAAGAATTAAAAGCAAGAGGTATTTCAGATTTAAATGAAAAACCATATTATGAAAATATAAGTAGAGCAAGGAAGTTACTTAAAGAAGCAGAAAAAGAACTATATGATGCTATAAAAAATGGAGCAGATGAAAAAACTATTAACAATATCATAGAAAAAATAGCTGACCTATTCTCTTTATTAGCTGAATTATATACCAAATAAATAAAATAAAATTAATAACTATAAGGAGGAATTATGAAACCACAAAAATCCATAAAATACTTTTTAATCCTTTTTACCTTCATAATTTCATTAATAATATTAAACATAATTAAATCTTATTCAGCATCTATAACCTACATCCCTGAAGAAAAAGAATACCAAGCAAATGATAATAAATCTATAAATATTGTTAATGCTCCAAAAAAATTAAAGCATTTAAAACATTCAAAAAATAAAATAAAAAATAACATTAATAATGATGAAAATAATCTTAATAATACCCAAACACAAAACTCTAAACTAAAAACTGAATATTTAACAAATAATCAAAATATAACCAATCAAAATATAACTGAGAATTCTAATAATTATATAATAACAAATCGAAAATACCATTACTTAACTTTTAATATAAAAGACTTAAATAAAGAAATGATATTATCAAAGACAAAAATAAAAACACAAAATAAAGAAATACAATTTAATATTAATGGGTATTTTAAGACACAACTTGAAGAGGATTATTTAATAATAAATATATCTCCAATTAATAAAAAATATCAAGAATTAATAATCAAAGGTAATTTAACAAAAGATACTAACTTAGAAATAACTTTAATGCCCAAAAAATTTGATATTAACTTTAACATAACCGATATATACTCAAATAAGATAAACGATATTACTTACAAATTATTAGCTAATTCTTTAGATTTAACTAAATTAATAAAAAAAGAAGGTAATAAATTATATTTGAATTTAATAGAAAATAACTCTCCCAAAATTATAGAACTAAATGATTTATCAGATTATACAGAAAATACTAATCTAATTCCAAATAATTTTGAATTATCAATATTTCCAAAAGGATATAAAAATGAAATTCTAAAATTTAAAATAAATCCAAAGACTTTAAATTTAGAAAATTATTCAAAAGCAATTATTTTAGAAAAAAAATTTTATCTAGAACATATACTACCATATATATATTTAAGCTTATTCATATTTTTAAGTTTAATACCAATATTAGCAATTTATTATAGGGATAAAAAAGCAAATAAAATCTTGATAAAAGAAAATAAAGTAGAAAATGTAAGAAAATTAAAGGATACAATTGTAAAAGCTGAACAAAATACTTATAATACAAATACAAGCTTAATAAATTCTGAAAATCCTAAGGTTTCAGATTATATTTTATTAGAGAAATTAGGGGTAGGTGGAACAGCTGTAGTTTATAAAGCAATAAATACTAAAACTAAAAACGTAGTAGCCTTAAAATTAATACATAAACACTTACTTAACGAAAACGTTATAAAAGAAAGAATAGAAAATGAAATAGAAATAAATAAATTATTATCACATCCTAATATTGTTAAATTACTGGATTATAATTTAGATGACAATCCACCTTATATAGCTTTTGAATACATAGAAGGCAAAAGTTTAGATAAAATTTTAAAAGAAAAAAAGAAATTAAACATATATGAAACAATAGGTATATGGATACAAACATTAGAAGCTTTGGATTATGCTCATCAAAAAGGTATAGTACATAGAGATCTAAAACCAGAAAATATATTAATAAAACTAAAGAATAATAATAGTTTAGAAAATTCAATTGTAAAAATAACAGATTTTGGGATTTCCAAAATAATTGATAAAACTTTAAATATAACTCAAGATTTTGTAGGTACTCCTTGGTATATGTCTCCTGAACAAATAAAAGGACAAAAAGTAGATCAAAGAAGCGATATTTACTCTTTAGGTATAATAATATTCCAATTATTAACAGGTAAATTACCATTTGGAGATAATGATAATATATATGCTATCTTTAAAGCACATATGTTAGATAATCCAATAGATAGTCATATACTCGAAGGTAACACAGCTTACATTCCCCCAGATATTGAAAAGATAATAAGAAAAATGTTAGAAAAGAATCCTAAAAAGAGATACCAAATGGTAAGCGAAATCATTAATGACTTAAAACCACATTTTATAAAATATTCCACTACAAAAGCATCTTTATAATAAAATTTTTATATTAAATATTTATGATAAAACAAATAAAAATTTAAAAAATTTAAATAATCCTTTACTTGTGTTATCTCAAAAAAATTACTTACTTTTATAGAATATAAATCAAGCTTTTTTAAAAAATCAATAAAATTTAATTCTTTAAAATTATTAGCTAATAATATACTATTAAAATTCTTAGTAATTTTAAAAATTGAATATCCTATATACAAACTAATATTATCTTTTGATAATAAATTTATTTTACTTATTTCTTTTACTTTTTGAAGTTTTATTAATTTATTTTTTAATTTAATACTAAAATAATCTTGAGTTTCAAAGTGAGTATAAGTTTTTTTATCATTAGTTACTTTTTTATCAGCTATAAATACAATATTATCTACTTGATAATTAAACAAAAAATCTAAAGAAACATTAAAATAATTATTAAAATTAACTAAAACAGAATCGCAATTTATAATAAAAAATAAATCACTATTTAAAATATAAGATCTTAACTTATCAATAGTTCTAATATGACCTAATAAACTAGGTTCAAATAAAAAATTAATTATTCCTTTTTTTAAGTATTCATAGTAATTTACTTTAACATAATTATAAATATCAAAAGCTTTGTAATGTAAATTAATATAAATCCTTAATGATTTAATATCAATATTTTTAAGATTTAATAAATTATTTAAATGAATATCTATTAATTTTTTATTATAGATAGGTATTAAAGGTTTGGGTATATCTTTGTCAAAAGAATCTCTAAATCTTTTTGAATATCCAGCACTAAATATTATAACAAATAATCTCATTTTTTTTCAATTTGTATAAGTAAAATCTTTTGAGATACTACAAATACTTTTTTTATACTTACAATTTTATATTCATTTTTATAATTATAATCATTTTTATAATCATTTAAGATAGCGTTTTTTAAATTATCAAGATATTTACTTTTACAAAATACAATAATTTGCTTTTTATTAATCCGATTTAGAATATTAACATAATCTTTACTATTATCTATTGGCAAGTTTATTGTTTTTTCAGATTTATTAAAATATAAATTATAGAAACTAATAGAAGCAATATCACCTATTGTAACTATTTCTTTGTTATCTGAATTAACAATAATTTCAATAAATTCACTACTTAGTTTTTTTAAATTTATATCATTTAAAATATAAGAATAAAACAAGATAATTTTTATAAAAGAAAAAACAAATATTACAAAAATTCTAAAATATTTTAATGAATCAAATAAGAAAATAAATAGAATTAAAAATGTAAAAAATAAATTCAAATAAACGAGATTAAAAATAATTTTATTTACATTAATAAATTGAATAGTATTTAAATTAAAATTTAAATAAAAAAACAATAAAAAAATTGAGAATAAAGTAGAAATAAACAAAAACATAAATAAATTAAATTTAGATTTATTAATTAAGAAATTTGATTCTAAAATATTTTTAATAAAATTAGTTAAGAATAAGGAAAGTGGTAAAAAAGTAGGCATAATATAATGATGTACCTTTCCTTTAGATAAACTATAAAATATTAAAAT